>JBEBHT010000323.1:0-4766 GCA_040081135.1 Lacibacter sp.
GCATTTACAGTGAGGTTTTTTATTATGAAATTCGTTTACTTATTTTAAGTCCTTCTGCAATTTTTCATTTAAAGCAACATAATCATCATTCTTTGCTTCTTTTGCCAGTTCCATTGATTTCAGGGAAACAGACATTGCATCAGATTTCTTTCCCTGCTTTGCCAGTGCTTTAGCTTTTTGATAATAAATCCAGAACGCTTTTGGATTTTGCTCAATGGCTTTGTCAAACCAGGCAACTGCCTGTCCGAGGTCTTTACCATTATCAGCATAATATGCAGCTGCACTAAAGTAAGGGCGACTGTCATTTTTCATCATCGTTTCAATCTGCTTCATTACTTTTCCATCAACATCTGTTGTAATAGGGAAAGCAATCAAAGTTTTATCCCATGCCATCATCAATTCGCAACTGTTGTCTTTGATGTTTTCAATTGAAATACCAAAGGTTTCAAAACTCCAGGGCAGTGTCATTGGTTTAGCCATTACACGTACTACATCCATGTCCTGTTTGTAGGCCGAAGGTGACGTAACATCTGTTTGTTTGCTGATGATCACTGTCCACTCAGTAGCTGAAGGAATTGTGAGTAAACCATATTTACCTGCAGGAATTTTTGTTCCTCCAATGGTTACTTCATCTGTAAAGGTTAAGGTTGTTGCGCCGTTTGCACCTGTGCGCCATACTTTATCAAAAGGAACCAGGTCGCCGAATATTTTACGGCCTTTCATATTCGGACGGCTGTAAGAAAGTTCAATACTTCCAAGCCCGAAATCCTGTTTAACGGTTTGTGTGGTGGATGGTTGCGGTGTTTTTAACTGTTGCGCTTCTGCCATTAAAATAGAAGCAGCACAAATGGCTGATAAAAGAAATTGTTTCATGTGTTCATTTTTATTTTAGGAATTTGTCACATGTTATTCGCCATAAAATTTTCATCGCCGTTGGTATAATTTAGCTCGAAAATTTTATGGCTCATTTCATATGACAAGTTATTTAGGCGCCAAAGATAGGGAAGTGAATGAAAGCGGCAGAAGATTTATATAAGTGGAATCAGAACTGAATGGTTAACCGGGCACGCTCTTTCTTGCCGGTTTTCGACTTCCATTTTGGTCCTTCTTTAATAATACGGATGGCTTCGTTATTACAGGTATTGCAGCTGGAACGTTCTACTTTCAGGTTGGCCAATGAACCATCCGGATTTACATCAAATGAAACCTCCACTTCTTTTTTCTCAGTTGACTGTTTTTTTAAGTTGAGATCAGCCTCACGGAGATTGTTAACTATATAGGTGCCGTAGTTTTTCCAGCCATCTGCCGGTTCACTCTCCATTTCAGTTACTTCTGTTTTCATGGCGGAAGGGCGGTCTTTATTTTTCAGATACAAACGCTCACGGCTGGGTGCATTTGCTATCACTGATTCATCTTTCAGTACAATTTTTTGTGTTTGATTGCTTCTTATCTGCAGGGAGTTACTGAAATAACCAACTGACTTTGTTTCTACATTCAAAACAGTATCGGATGAAACCAGAATAAAATTGCCTTTCGCATCCGCATACGTTCCCACACCCGATTTTACTTCTGTAACATTAGCAAAGGGTAGCGGCTGATTGTTTTCATCTACCACCACACCGCTGAATTTATTCAGGTTAACAAAGTTGGATTTCTTTCTTTCTTCCTGCTTTTTTACGACTACTTCATTTAAAGTTTGGTCTTCATTTACTTTTGATTGAACAGCTGCTACGCTTCCACTTGCAACAGGTTGTTCTTTTGCGATTGCCGGTTTTGTTTCTGCAACTGCCGGTTCATTTGCAACTGTTGTTGTTGTTTCCAAATCCTTTACCGGCTTTTCAGTTTTATAAGAAGGTATGGAGGCAGGAGGAGTAACAATATTCTTCGCATTGTCGTTTACTGCAACAGTGTTTGAATCAACTGCAGTTTCGGCCTGTACAGTTGAAGAAGTATCTTTCTTTGCAAGCTCAGCAACAGGAGCGGTGTTTTTTATTTCTGTTTGATTGAACATGCGGTACAGCACAACGGAAGCGCTTAATAAAATGATGAATCCTGCAGCAATGCTCATCCATTGACGGAAAGAACCTTTGATGACTATTCCGGTTTTTCGTTTCTTTTCTTCCAGCCGTTCTTTCAGTTCAGTAAGATCGGCCTGTACATTTATTTTATCAAGGGATGTACGGTATCCATCAACTGCATCATCCAGGAACGGATCATCCATCATGGCCTGTTCAAAGGCATGCATTTCAGCAGCATTCATTTTGTTGCTGAGGTAACGTTCAATATCGTGTGCGTTGTAGTTGATCTTCTTTCTTTTTACTAATGACTATTTACTACTGTCTATCGGCTAATTGTTCTCCATGCAAAGTTTCAAATTTCTCCGTCCATTCTGAATATTACTTCTCACTTTATTCCAGTCGATCCCGGTTTGCTCCATAATATCGTTATAACACTTCCCCTGTAAATAGAACAAGGTAACACAGGTTTTTTGTTCAGCCGAAAGCTGTTCGAGGCATTTTTCCATGCCTGTCAGCTGCTCTTCCTTCTGTATTACACCCTCCAGATGCAGCATTTCCTCCGTTTGCATAAACTGTTCGGAAATTTCTACGGTATTGTGGCCTTTTTCCCGGCGGAGCTGCATCAGGCAGTGGTTACGGCTGAGGGTATAGAGCCAGCTTTTGAAATTACTCACTTCATGCTGCTTCAGTTTGGTAATCAGTTCCTCGTAGATATTAATCACGGCATCCTTCGAAGCTTCGGGGTCTTTGAGGTACTTCAGGCAAACACCATAAATAAGATCCATATAGCGCTGGTAGAGGATGGAGAGTGTGTTTAAATCACCATCCGCCCGGTAAAAATGTACCAGCTCTGTATCTGAATAATTATTCTTTTCTTTTTCCCGAATGAATGCCAAGTAAAACAGTTGAGGGCGGAAGTTAGGTAAAAATATTTTTCGGGCTGGTTGTGTAATTGTGAAAGTGGCTGCATCTGATTTAAAAATCACAATTTATGCGTTACATCATCGCCGCAGTTATCATGATAGCTGCCATCATTAGCACCGGTTTTTATGAACCTGTTACAATTTCAGGTAAAGTAACAGATGAAAACGGATCGCCGCTTGCAGGTGTTTCTGTTTTTGAAAAAGGAAAGAAGAACGGAACTGCAACAGATGCTGCAGGAGCTTTCAGTATGAAAGTATCAAACAGTAAAGCAACACTGGTTTTTTCTTATGTTGGGTACGAATCAAAACAAGCAAAACTAAACGGGCAGACAAGCTTAGCCATTTCATTAAAAGCCGCAGAACAGAAGCTGGAAGAAGTGGTGGTGATTGGTTATGGAACGAGAAGCAAAAAGGATATGACGGGATCTGTTGCAGTAGTTGAAAGAAAAGACTTACTGAATTACTCACCAGGTTATATCAGGGAAGATCAAGAATTTAATACTGAAGATTATGACGGTATCACTGAAAACCGTTTCCGTAAAGTAAATGATGAACCGCTTTCCACGTTTTCAATTGATGTAGATGGCGCATCTTACAGCAATGTGCGCCGCATGATCAATTATGGACAGCTGCCACCGGCAGGTGCAGTACGTGTGGAAGAATTCATCAACTATTTCAAATACAAATATCCGCAGCCAACGAATAACGAACCTTTCAGCATCAATACAGAAATGAGTGTTTGCCCATGGAATAAACAACATAAACTGGTGATGATTGGGTTACAGGGAAAGCAAATTGCAACAGATAAACTTCCTCCATCTAACCTGGTATTCCTGATTGATGTGAGCGGTTCTATGAGCGATCCCAATAAACTACCATTGGTCAAAGCATCATTAAAATTATTGGTTGATCAGTTGCGTGAACAGGACAACGTTGCCATTGTAGTGTATGCAGGTGCAGCAGGTTTGGTGCTTCCATCAACAAGTGGAATGAATAAAGAAAAAATTACAGCAGCAATTGACAAGCTGGATGCTGGTGGTTCAACGGCTGGCGGAGCAGGAATTCAGTTGGCTTATAAAGTTGCGAAAGAACAATTCAAGAAAGGCGGTAACAACCGTGTGATCCTTTGTACGGATGGTGATTTCAATGTTGGTATGAGCAGTGATGATGCAATGGAACGGTTGATTGAAGAAGAACGTAAAAGCGGTGTATTCTTAACTGTACTTGGTTATGGCATGGGAAATTACAAAGACAATAAAATGCAGAAACTTGCCAACAAGGGCAATGGCAATCATGCCTATATTGATGGAATGAATGAAGCAAAGAAAGTGCTGGTGAATGAATTTGGCGGAACCATGTTCACCATTGCCAAAGATGTAAAGCTGCAGATTGAATTCAATCCTGCACTGGTACAGGGGTATCGGCTGGTTGGTTACGAAAACCGAATGCTCAACAAAGAAGATTTTAATAATGATAAGAAAGATGCAGGTGAATTGGGAAGTGGTCATACTGTTACTGCTTTGTATGAAATTATTCCGGTTGGGGTGGAAAGCGATTTCCTGGAAGATGTGGATGAACTGAAATACCAGAAGCTGCCAAAGAATAAGAAGAGTGAATTAAAGAATGAAATCATGACGGTGAAGTTCCGTTACAAAGAGCCCGATGGAGATGTAAGCAAACTGATTGTGCACCCGGTAACTGATGAGAAAGTTCCTGTTGATCAGACATCCGAAAATTTCCGCTTTGTAAGTGCAGTTGCACAGTTTGGAATGCTGCTGCGTAATTCGGAGTTCAAAGCAGACGCATCGTATGAAAAAGTGCTGAA
>JBEBHT010000324.1:0-4743 GCA_040081135.1 Lacibacter sp.
GAAGAATTCAACCTGATTCAGCAAAGCATCTTTACTGCTGATGAAAAATTAGATACCAACTTTATTACTTCTTTATTAAAGCCTGTTGAGGAAGAAAATTCCATCAGCCAGGAGCAACTTCTTTTATACATCGATAATGAATTAAGAGCTGATGAACAAAAAGCAGTTGAGCAGGCAATTGTTGAAAGTCCTGTTTTGCAAAAAGAAGTTCAATGGCTGAAACGCAGCACATTTGAAGCAGACAAGTCAATTGTATTTCCTGATAAATCATTATTGTATAAAGAAGCCCAACCTGCAAGAGTATTTTACATGGGTACTTATGCAAGAAGATGGGCCGCAGCCGCAGCAGTAATTGTTTTGCTGGGCAGTGCTATGTGGCTGATGCTTGATAAACCAGTTGATGATATTAATCGTCTTGCACAAAATTCATCTGTTAAAACAGAAAAGAAAAATACTGATGATCCAAATTCAGTAAAAGGAATTATCAAAAAAACATTAGAGCAGGAAACGCCGGAAGAAGTTGCAACTACTGTGCAGGGCAATGACAACACATCAAACAATTCAACAAAAAATTCAGGATTGACAAAAAACAATCCTGTAAAAACTCATAAAGAAAAAATAATCCCTGCAACAACTAAAGAAGAGCCATTCGTTGCAAAGGTTGAGACACCTGTAACAATTGCTCCTGAAAAAATTTCTTTAACTCCAAGTAACAAAACAGAAACTCCAACCGTACAACCTGTAACAAACACAGCAAACACCGTGAGTTACGCTTCTTACAACAATGACACAAACAGTGAAAATGAAAATACCATTTTCACTGAAGAACGTCAGCGCAGAAGCGGCCTCAAGGGTTTAGTAAAAAAAGTAAAAAGAACGTTTGAACGTAATACCGGGATTCAGTCAAACGCTTCTGAAGTACGCTTTGCTGTATTTGCAGTAAACACTCAATAAAAAAATATTTAAAAGAATTATTATGAAGCAATTATTACTCTCCTTGCTTGGCCTTGTTTTGTGCTTTGCAGGAATGGCCCAGTCGGATACGACAAAACCACAAAGTGCTGATACCATTAAAGTCGGCAACATGATCATCATAAAAAAACATGATGGCAAAGAAAACAAAGAAGAAAAAACAAAAGAAAACAAAGATGAAGACGATGATGATGTAAACATTGAAATCAAAAAACGTAAAGAATACAAAAAATCAAACGTAAGCACCAACTGGATGATTCTTGATCTTGGTTTCTCTAATGTAAACGATCAAACCATTTACAGTTCTGCAGCAACACAGGCTTATTTTCCTTCAGGAACAAAAGATTTAATGAGCATCCGCAATGGAAAATCAATCAATGTGAATATCTGGTTCTTTATGCAGAAGGTGAATCTTATTGAACATGTGCTGAACCTGAAATATGGGTTAGGACTTGAATTGAATAATTACCGTTATGAAAAAAACATTCGCTACCGTTACGATCCCATTAATTTTATCGAAAGAGACCCTCAGGTTGCCTCCTTCAGTAAAAACAAACTGGCAGCCGATTATATTACACTGCCAGTGATGCTGAACTTCAACTTTGCACCAAAACGGAAAAAAACGTATGGTTTCAGTGCAGGTGTAAGCGCAGGTTATTTATATGCCGCCCGCCAAAAAATGAAAAGTGAACTGAGAGGAAAAGAAAAGGTGAAGAATGATTTCAACCTGGAGCCATGGAAAATATCAGCTATTGGTGAAGTAAACCTGGGTGTTGTAAATTTATACGGAAGCTATGCACTGAATACCTTACACAAAAACGGACTGGAACAAACTCCTTATAACTTCGGAATAAGATTCAGCAGCTGGTAATACAGCTAACGCTGTATTCTCTGGTAAACCGCTTCTCTTTTGGGAGGCGGTTTTCTTTTGTTAATTAAACTCCTTACTGTCCGCAAGTGATTTAATAATTCCCTTACTTTGTTCTTATTAAACAACAAATTCATGCCGTACAAAATCATTGATATTGAGGGAATCGGACCCAACTATGCTGCCAGGCTGGAAGCACAGGGCATCCGTACAGTTTCTGATCTGCTGGAAAAAGGGGGAACAAAAAAAGGAAGAGCAACCATTGCAGACACAACCGGTCTTCCTGAAAACTTAATTATTACCTGGGTTAACCATGCTGATCTGCACCGCATCAAAGGTGTTGCCGGTCAATTTTCTGAATTACTGGAAGCAGCCGGCGTTGATACAGTAATTGAATTTGCCACACGCAATGCAGACAACCTGTATGGCAAGCTGGTTGAAACCAATGAAAAGTTTGGATTAAGCGGCAGAGTGCCTTCACTTGAATCACTGAAAGAGATGATTGAGGAAGCGAAAACACTGGGACAAAAAGTGTTTCACTAAGAAGAACTACGAACCTCCGTTTGAACCGCTTCATATTCAAAGCGGTTTTTTTTGTACACATAAAAATTCAGTTATCCACCTCTTCCTCATAAACGGATTGTTAATTAAATTAACGCATGTAATACGGTAGAATTTCCACCGTTAATCCAATATTCCAAAAACAAAGTGTCAAATGAAACGCCAACCAGCCTTCCTTGTTTTATGTTCGGCTACTATGCTCTTTCTTTCGGGCTTCAGTTTGCTGCACAGGAACAAATCAATGCAACAGGGTTTGCATGTGAGGAAATCAACTTCATACAGTATAGTAATTGATAAAAGCAATTACGAATTAAAAGTATTTGACCAGAACGGGTGGCTCTTAACTTACCCGGTTGTATTTGGAACCAGTGAAATGACCGATAAGATGATGGAAGGCGACCGCCGCACACCAGAAGGTCACTTCAGAATTATTGCCAAAAAAATTCATCCAGAATGGGGATATTTTCTTCTTCTTGATTATCCCACCCAAACCGATATTGAAAAATTTAATGCAAGAAAACAACAGGGGTTGATTCCATACAATGCCAAACCAGGCGGAGGAATTGGCATTCACGCAACACGTCGTAATGAAGACCGCTTTGTAGATTATTTTTACAACTGGACATTAGGCTGCATCTCTACTAAAAGAGAATACGCCAAAGAATTATACAATCTGCTACCGGTAGGAACTGAAGTCACCATCCTTCGATAAAATCAAAATACCCTTAGTTGGGTATAGTTCAGCACCTGTTTTAAAGGTTTCTTTGGTTTCAAACAAAACACATGAAACCGAAACTTTTCTTTACTCTTATTTTTCTTACCCTTCTTCATTTTGCACAGGCGCAAAAGCTCAGCAAAGAAGCAACGCATGAAATTTCCAAAAAAGCCAACAAAGGTTATTTGTATGAACCTAAGGTTGATGAAGCAAAAAAAGAAATTACACTTACTTACGTAACCAAGGCAACCGGCCGGTTTGCAAAGTTTGAAGCCTATAAATTTGATATGGACTTCAACTTTAAAACAATGGAAGAAAGTGAAGTGCCACTTGAAAAAATTAAAGGCTACAAAGCCGATAAAGGTGAAGAATACAGTTTTGATGCAGTAACTGTTGAAGCCAATATGATGGGTACGCTCATACTTAAACGTAAAGTATACAAAAAGAAATGGAACTGGTTTTGGGGAGGTTACGATACCAAGATCAGTTTTGGTGAAAAAATTAAACCTAAAAGTGAGGACGGTGGCAAGTTTCAATATGTTGGTCATGCAGAGCAACCTGAAAGCGGTAACATCTTAATATTTGCCGGAGATAAGGGGAAAGGTATGGGCGATATGATCAAGATGACAACCGAAATTCATGTGTTGCGTTTTGACAGTGAACTGAATAAGGTTTCAGATAACTTACTGAAATTTGATTTCCCTCAAACACTTGTTGCCGCAAGTACTGATGATCAGGATGAAGATGCTGATACAGACAGTGATGTATTACTTCTGTTTGCACCAATGGGCGGCAAAGGTTTCAAAAACTCAGCTGATCCTGACGCTACCAATTATACTTATGTAAGAGTTGGAGCCGATGGCAGCATTAAAGAACGCATTAAAGTTCCTTCAAAAGCAGGCATCTTCAACGGAAACATGTTTGTTACAGTTGGTGATGATGTGCTGATCATGGGAGCAACCAATGAAAAAACAGATGACTACTTCAATGAAAAATTTGCGGCACCTGCCAACCAGCGTGATGCTGAAATTGAAAAATTTAAAGCAAAAGGTTTCCAGGTTGTAAAAATATCAAAAGGAAAAGTTGCCTTTGTAAGCAACAATACTCTGGAAGATTTTGATAAAAAATCTCAATCACCTCCTTCACAAAAAAAGAATCCCGAATATACCGGCCGTAAATTCAAGATTGCAGATATTAAAATCATCAGCAATGGCGACATCTTATTAGCCGGTCAGAAATACACCAAATCAAAAGGTGGTGGTCATGTAGTGAAGTTTGGTAATCTTGGCTCTGTTGGTGGCAATGCCAGCGGCACCGAATACGAAGACATCATTATGATGCATTTTGGAAGCGACGGAGTATTAAGAGCATCCTATGGTGTACGCAGAGAAGAAAATGACAAGGATGCAAAAATGTCACCTAATAACCAGCTGATCATGGAAAGTGCTGATGGCAAAAGCGTTTACTGGACCATTATGGAAATGAAAGGCTGGAGACAGGAAAAAGAGTTAGGTGAAAGCAAGTATAAGTTCCTGATGTACCCCAACGTAACAAAGATTGATGTGCCAAATGCAAAGATTGGTGACTTTGTACAAATGGGTCAGGGCAAAACAGATTACTTCGTGAA
>JBEBHT010000325.1:0-4765 GCA_040081135.1 Lacibacter sp.
GTTCCTGATGTACCCCAACGTAACAAAGATTGATGTGCCAAATGCAAAGATTGGTGACTTTGTACAAATGGGTCAGGGCAAAACAGATTACTTCGTGAATAATAAATATCCATCACTGCCAATTGGTAAAGGGAACATTGTATTTCTTGGAGAAAATAAAAGTGGCAAAACACTTTGGTTTGCCAAGATGTCCCTGGAATAATTTTTCAACCTTATTAAAAATCTTGCATAGATCAATACCCAAGATCCACGTGTAAGAAAAAGCCCCGGCCAGTGCGTCGGGGCTTTTTATTTATAGTTTTCCATTTTTTATTTCTTCTACCACACCCGGATCGAGCAGTGTTGATGTATCGCCAAGGTTCTCCGTCTCACCTTCAGCAATCTTTCGTAAAATCCTGCGCATGATCTTTCCGCTTCTTGTTTTTGGCAAGCCTGTTACCATTTGGATTTTATCAGGTTTGGCAATAGGACCAATAATCCTTGTAACAGTTTGCAGAATATCAGCACGGGTTAAATTATCATCATCATGATGTCCCTGGTAAATAACATATGCATAAATGCCCTGCCCTTTAATATCATGAGGATAACCAACCACTGCACTTTCAACAACACCTGCATGCATGTTAATAGCATTCTCCACTTCTGCAGTACCAATACGGTGACCGCTTACATTCAGTACATCATCTACCCTTCCGGTAATTCTGTAATTACCTTCCTCATCTCTTAAACAACCATCCCCTGTAAAATATAAGTTATGGTATGGTGCAAAATAATTTAACCTGCAACGTTCATGATCACCATAAGTTGTTCGAAGCATGCCCGGCCATGGAAACTTAATACAAAGGTTCCCACTTACTCCATTACCTTCTACTTCTTTTCCATTTTCATCAACAAGTATTGGCTGTATGCCCGGTAAAGGAAGTGTTGCGTAAGTTGGTTTTGCCGGAGTGACGCCAGCTAAATTGGAAATAAGCACGCCACCTGTTTCAGTTTGCCACCAGGTATCAACGATCGGACATTTTTTCTTTCCTACATGTTCATCATACCAATGCCATGCTTCTTCATTGATCGGTTCACCAACAGTTCCCAATACTTTTAAGGAAGAAAGATCTTTCCCTTTTAACGGATCTAATCCAAAGCCCATTAAACTTCTGATGGCTGTTGGTGCTGTATACAACACATTTACTTTGTATTTGTCAACGATGTCCCAAAATCTTCCTGCATCGGGCCAGGTAGGAATACCTTCAAACATAACACTGGTTGCACCTACACTTAAGGGGCCATACAAAATATAACTATGCCCCGTAATCCATCCAATATCGGCTGTACAGAAATGAACATCTCCCGGTTGATACTGGAATACATTTACAAATGAATAACCGGTGTACACCATGTAACCGCCAATAGTATGCACAACCCCTTTTGGTTTACCTGTTGAGCCAGATGTATATAAAATAAACAACGGATCTTCTGCATCCATCTCTTCCGCTTCAAAAGAAACCAGTCCATTTTTTTCAACCTGCTCCAGCGCATGTTCCATTTCATCTTCCCACCACACATCTCTTCCTTTGATCATAGAAACAGGAGTTCGTGTTCTTGTATAAACAATTACCTTCTTTACTGTTCTGTTGCCGATCAATGCATCATCAATTACACTCTTCAGCGGAATATCTTTGTTGCCACGGAATGCACCATCGCATGTAACAATAAATTCGGCCTGCGCATCATACAATCTGTCTGCAATACTCTGAGCAGAAAAACCTCCAAAAATTACACTGTGTATCGCCCCAACTCTTGCACAACCCAATACAGCATAAGCAAGCTCAGGCACCATTCCCATATAAATACAAACCCGGTCGCCTTTCTTTACTCCATTATTTTTTAAAACCTGTGCAAACTGGCAAACACGTTTGTGCAACCTGTTATAAGTAACAACTCTTGTTCTTTCTTCAGGATTATTTGGTTCCCAGATGATGGCAGGTTCTTCACCTCTTGTTGCAAGATGTCTGTCAATACAGTTTTCGGTAATATTCAGCTTACCACCCATGAACCAGCGCACATGCGGTTCAAGAAAATTCCAGTCTAATACTTTTTCCCAGGGTTTGCGCCATTGAAAGTTCGAAGCAACATCTGACCAGAAGCCCTCTGGGTTTTCTACACTTCGTTTATAAGTCGTTTTGTATTCTTCTAATGATTTGATCTGAAAGGGATATGACATGTCAATCTGTTTTTAGAACCCTAAAAGTAATAAACTGACGAACTACCCCGTTCATTAATTTGCTAATTAGGTATATTTATGCTAATAAAGTATACCCGGTGTTTTAACTTTCCAATATGAAACAGATTGCCTGCCCCAAATGTAAAAGCGAAGATGTGGTGAAAAGCGGCGTGGTTAAAGGAAGACAACGCTTTCGCTGCAAAGAATGCAACTACTTTTTTACTGTGTTAAAAGATGGTAAGAATATCGATCCTTACTATGTTATCAAAGCGCTTCAGTTGTACATAGAAGGAGTTACCTTCAGGGAAATTGAACGCATCCTCGGCATCAGTCATGTTTCTGTGATGAACTGGGTTAGAAAATACAATGTAAAAGCACCGGAAAATCATGAGTACCGTCCTACCTACAAAGTGCTTACCCATTCTGAATTACAGGATTTTTTTAAAGAGAAAGAAGCATTGAAAAGTGCAGGTTGTATGATCACTGAACTTGGCGATAAATTTATGCTCATCAAATGGGAGCGTTTCAGAAAAAATGTCTGACAAAAAATATACCTCTTAGCATTGCTATACACAGCATGTATACTTTTCCACGAACTATCTTGAATTTGGTGGCAACGATTTTCATTAACGATAAAAAATCATTGCCATGCTCAAACGATTGCTTGTTTTCTTTACTGCTGTTGCAGGTATGCATAATGCATCTGCACAAAGCAGCAACAAACCGGCTGATGCTTCAGCCAACTGGGGAATTAAGTTTTATGGATTTGTAAGAAATGACATCATGTATGATTCCCGCCAGATCATGTCTGCACGTGAGGGCGATTTGTCATTATATGCGAAAGACAAATTTTTGGATGCCAACGGCAAAGACATCAATGCCGCACCAACTTTTCATATGCTGGCCATCACATCAAGATTAGGCGGAACCATTTTGGGTCCTGATGCATTTGGTGCAAAAACATCAGCAATTCTTGAAGCTGAGTTCTTTGGGAATATTGATGGTGATATTAATGAATTCCGTCTCCGTCATGCATGGGCAAAATTAGATTGGCCGAAGACGCAATTGGCTTTTGGTCAATACTGGCATCCAATGTTTGTCCCTGATTGCTACCCCGGTGTAATTGATTTTAATACGGGAATGCCCTTTCAGCCATTTAACCGCAGTCCGCAGGTAAGACTTACGCAAAAATTAGGCAAATCAAATAAAACCTCATTAATCTTAGCCATGCTTTCGCAAAGAGATTTTGCAAGTGTGGCACCGTCAGGATATGCTGCAACAGATCCTTTACGTAACAGTGCCGTTCCAAATGTACATGCACAGTTACAATATAAAGATGTTAAGTTCCTGATCGGCGCAGGTGTTGACTATAAATCATTACGTCCCAGATTAAATTCAGGAACACCCAATGTGGTTTCAAAAGAAAGAGTAAACAGCACTTCTTTTATAGGATATGTAAAAGTTATTACAAAACCGATTATATTGAAAGCCGAAGCGGTAATGGGAAAAAACCTGGCTGATCATGTAATGATAGGCGGATATCTGGGTTATACCGCTTCTGCCGGTGCTGTTGAAACATATGAAGCAACAAAAACAAATGCTTACTGGTTTGATATGGCTGGCACCGGAAAGAAAGTAATACCGGGTTTGTTTATTGGTTACACAAGTAATGGTGGTGCAAAAGCAGGAGCTACAGCTGTATATGGCAGAAGCATCGGAGTAAGTGGAAGAGGGTTAAAAGATGTATTTCGTGTTTCCCCAAGAGTTGAATTTGTTTCAGGCAAATTCAAAATAGGAAGTGAGCTGGAATATACATCTGCCAACTATGGTTCAACAGGAAATGATGCAAAAATTCCTGGCTCTACTGATAAGATAAACAATGTCCGTTTGCTTTTAACAACAACTTTTTCTTTCTAAATAATAAACAACCATCACATGAATTTTCAATCTGAGAAAAAAGGACTGGCCGGTGTTATTGCTGCATCGTCAGTAGGTACCCTGATCGAATGGTATGATTTCTACATCTTCGGCAGTTTAGCCACTATTATTTCTACAAAATTTTTCCCTGCCGGAAACCCAACAGTTGCATTGCTTTCTACACTGGCAACATTTGCTGCAGGCTTTGTGGTTCGTCCCTTTGGTGCACTTTTCTTTGGAAGGCTTGGGGATCTAATCGGGAGAAAATATACATTCCTGTTAACATTAGTGATCATGGGTTTATCAACTTTCTTAATTGGTTGTATTCCCAGTTATGAATCCATTGGTTTTTTTGCACCATTGCTTGTTTTGATATTAAGGTTACTGCAGGGTCTTGCACTCGGCGGCGAGTATGGCGGTGCTGCAACTTATGTAGCTGAACATTCTCCTGCAGAGCGGAGAGGCTTCTGGACTTCATGGATTCAAACAACGGCATCTGTTGGTTTGTTTGTTTCGCTGCTGGTGATCATTGCTGTAAAAGGCATGATGGATGAAAAATCATTTGGTGATTGGGGATGGAGAGTTCCATTCTGGATTTCTATTATCATGGTTGGTATTTCAATTCTCATC
>JBEBHT010000326.1:0-4727 GCA_040081135.1 Lacibacter sp.
GGTGGATGAAAGAGCAACGGCTTCATTCTTTCCCTGTATAACTTTATCAGGATAAATACTGAAAGCAGGTGATTGATAAATTGGTTGCTGGCTAAAACTTTCACTGATCATTGCTGTAAAGCAACAGAAAAAAAACAATCGTTTCATGTGTTTATTATTATTTTTTTTAGCCACATAGTATGCCCATAATCATCTTCAGTTGGCAAACAATTGTTTATGGGCATTTCATAAAACTTTTTTATTCGATAACATCAATTTCGCATTCGAACTGTCCTGTAAATTTACCTGTATTTCAAATTGTATTTAGCAAAGAAACTATTTCTTCTTTTGAATAATGAACACTCCGGGCACTGAACGTTGCCCTTCTTTATCACTCGGCTTAATCGTTTCTTTTCCATTTACCAGCATACAACTGCTGCCGCCACCATCGAGGTTCAATGCTTCCACACAACCCAGATCGAGCAGCATCTTTGCCAGTTGAGTTAAAGAAGCTCCTTCTGCCACACCCGGAAATCTCCCCTGCACAACAAGAATGATTAGTTTACCATCGGCTGTATAACCCATCGCAGTTCTTGGATGTTTGTCATCAATGGCTTTGCCGGTGAACATACGTTCTTCATTATTACTGATGCTGATCTTTGCATCATGAATCAATGCTGGGCCTCCGCCAATTGCTGTTTGCATTTTCCATTTTTTTGCAACGGCCACTTTTGACTGATCAATTTTAGAAGAACTGGAATCTTTAAAAACAACAGGAGCATTTTCAAATGCTTTTGCATAACGGTTTGAAGAATCAGTATACAACCATGCTACATCTGCTTCTCTTTTTTTGTTGATGCCGATCGCTGAACGGAATGTATGAATATAGGTCAATGTGTCTTTTCCTTTCAATGCTGTTGAGTGAACATTGAATGAAACGAGCCTGCCGTTTTCTATAACTGTATTCAGATTGCGGTTTGTAGCAAAATCAAAGAATGTTCCGTTTACAACTAATAACGGCCGCTCATTCTTTTCATAAAACTGCTTTGGTGTAAATCTTCTTTTGAAAGTAGTATCGGTTGTAAAATTCAGTTTCCTGTCTTTCAAATCAGCAATAACATAAAACGCAATGTTGGGTTTGCCATCAATTGAATCAGTTGTTTTATACACATGCATGGAAGAAGGAAGTTCCCCAAACTGATCATCCGCATTTTGCCAGTTGAGTTGGCTGAAACAAAAAGGAGCAGCTGTAAAATACAACACTGCTCCTGCAATTATTTTCTTCATCATTCTGTTAGGAAATAAATTGAGTTTTTTCTTCCAGCCATTTTTCTCTCCCGTATCCTGCAATCACATGCTTTTCGCTGTGATAACTTGAACGTACAAGAGGGCCGCTTTCTACATAATCCAATCCAATGGTATAACCAATCTCCCTGTACTCAGCAAATTCATCAGGATGTACAAAACGCTGTACAGATAAATGTTTTTTTGTTGGCTGCAGGTACTGACCAATCGTCACCACGTCTACCCCGTTATTCTTCATATCTGTCAGCGTCTGAATCACTTCTTCTTTTGTTTCACCCAAACCAAGCATGATACCGCTTTTAACACGCATACCTTTTTCTTTGAGATAACGGAGTACTTCCATACTTCTCCAGTACTTAGCCTGGATACGTACCTGTCTTGTTAAACGCTCAACTGTTTCAATGTTATGTGATACAATTTCCGGATGTGCTTCAACAATTCGCTGTACATTTTCCATCTGACCTTTAAAGTCAGGGATCAGTGTTTCCAGTGTTGTTTCGGGGTTCAGGGTTTTAATGGCCCTGATAGTATTGAACCAAATGATACTTCCTCCATCCTGTATTTCATCCCTGTCAACCGAAGTAACAACGGCATGCTTCACTTTCATAAGATGGATTGCTTCAGCAACACGTTGGGGTTCGTCCCAATCAACAGGATCGGGCCGACCGGTAGCAACTGCACAAAAGCCGCAGCTCCGTGTACAGGTATTACCAAGTATCATGAAAGTGGCGGTTCCTTCACCCCAGCATTCGCCCATATTGGGGCAATTGCCGCTTTCGCAAATAGTATGAAGTTTATTTTTATCAACGAGGTTACGTACATGGCGGTAAGAATCACCAATAGGTAAACGTACTCTCAACCAATCTGGTTTTTTTAATTTCTGCTCAGTGGCAGCTTCAGTCGCTACAATTTCCTGCATAATTAGATCAACAAGTGAGGAGCAAAGTTAGTTTATACCATCGAAACATTTTAAAACTGGTTTTACACTCAATTTTAATGTCTGTTGATTAAAATCACTTTCGTTTACCAAAAAGGATGGCTATGTATCCATTAAAAAATACCTGGCTGTTCTGGTTTTTGAGCATGATATTAATTTCACGGCTGTAAGCTTCGAGATTCATCCCAACTTCAATGGCCGATACCATTTCATTAAAACGGCC
This sequence comes from Lacibacter sp., assembly GCA_040081135.1. Taxonomy (GTDB): domain Bacteria; phylum Bacteroidota; class Bacteroidia; order Chitinophagales; family Chitinophagaceae; genus Lacibacter. The sequence goes on from JBEBHT010000326.1 coordinate 2,445, forward strand.
ATAATCAAACCGTAATGCTGCTTTGGCATGCACACCCGGTACAATTTTTAACTGATTCCAGCCATAACGCAAACCCGTACCCTGAATGATATTTCCCGGAGCAAGGAAGGCAGCACTGTCTGCAACAGAATATTTAATATCCCTGGAACCATCCGGACCCGAATCCTGTACTCTTACATAATATGGACGTTCAAGACCAATTGAAATACCTCCTGCATAAATATAAGAAACGGCAACGCCGTTTTTATTGGTTTTACCACCCAGTAAACGCTGCTGACCAAAGGTTGGCTTTAGCTGATAAAAGCTGTTTTGTTTCCCATATACATATGGACTGCCAATTTGGAGAAAGCCGCTGTTACTTAAAATATTGTTCAGTTTTTTTTCTTTGGGATGCTTCTTTTCACCAAATTCTAAAGAAAACAGGTTGGTTGTACTTACACTCTTCAGATAACCCTTTTCATACAGTATACTCCAGCCATCGGTATTTAACCGGAAGCCGAATACACTCTGTTTATTAAATACCAATGCACCTTCTTCCTGTTGACGGATCAGGTTGTTTATTTTTTCACGCCGTGCTTCTTTCTTTTCGTCACGTTCACTTTTCTTTTTTGGCTGATCCTGCGCAAACAAACTGAAGGCTGAGATCGTTAAACAAAAACCGACGATTATTCTTTTCACAATTTAGGTATTGATGTTACAAAGTAAATTTACAGATTAAAACGATAGATGCGGCATTGTGGTATCTTGCTGCCTAAAACTTTCAAGAATAATTCACAAGTTTATGACATCTTCTATTCTGTACAAGGGTGAGTTAAGAACTTTGGCCACCCATTTACAAAGTAATACAAGCATCGAAACGGATGCACCTCTCGATAACCAGGGAAAAGCCGAACGTTTTTCTCCTACTGATCTGGTTGCAACGGCCCTCGGCAGCTGCATGCTTACTATTATGGGCATTAAAGCAAGGGATATGGGTGTTGATCTCACGAATGTAAAAATCGATATTCAAAAACACATGAAAAGCGACCCGAGAAGAATTGGAGGAGTTGATGTGAGTTTTCATTTCCCTGCTCATTTGCAGCTGGATGAAAAACAACGGACGATTTTACAGAATGCAGCACTTACCTGCCCTGTTGCCAAAAGTCTTCATGCAGATATTGAGCAGAATGTAGTGTTTAACTGGTAAGCTGTTTCTTAAGGATACTGTTGCCAATTGCACAGCTTAAGCAACGCTTTGCATTACAGTAATTCTTTTTGAGATAAAGCAATGCCTGCGAATCAAATGCAGTAGCATGTGTTATACCTGTATTTTCCCATTGACGGGTAATGCTGTTGTTTTCCTTTGGTAATTCCTGCAACCATTGCACGGCTTTCTGTTTCAGCTTATCATTTGCATGCTGCTCAGCATACGCATACAGTATGGGTATGATTGTATTGATGAGGATATTTTCAATCATCATTTTGCCCAGCTGTTTCTTTTTGAATTCAGCCTGTTCATTCAATATATAATGATAATGCCAGTAATCATTGGCAGTAACAGCCAATAACTGTTTGATTGAATTCAGATCATCTGCTTCGATAACTTTTGAGAATAAATGACTCGACTGATGAATGAGCATTGCCAGCTGCGCCAAACGAACTGAAGGAAAATTTGATGGCCGCATTCGTAAGAAATGCAACAGTTGATTAATGGGTTTCAACTGATGTTTCTTTTGGAGGAACCTGTATTCTTTCTGCAGCATGACGGGATAATCTTCCGTAAACTCACTATTCAGCAAACCTGCCTGTCCCAGTAACAGAGATTCTAACTGATGGATTTGATTTTTGTGTTTTGCCAAAACGGTAACGGGTATTGTTTTGGCAATCGATTCAAAAGCATCGGTATTAACTGTCATGCCGAAATTTCTTGCCAGTAATTGCCAGAAGGTTTCTTCCCAATGATGATTGGTTTGCTGTAAAAGTTGATTGATCTTTTCATTCTTTTGAAACAGCCGTTCAGCAATCATCCGTTCCTTCCAGCTCATCCAAACTAATTCTGAAATATCCGAAATCTGGTTTTGGCATGGAATGAATTCGTTCTGTTCCATCAACTGGTGATAACGCAGAAGTAATGATGTTGAAATGCGATTCTTTAACTCCAGCACAGGAATTGTTTGTTCATTTGTTTGATCATGCTCCCAAACTACATGCAGAATAATATTACCATAATGTTCATCATCTGTATGACCATGTTTATCCCAATCGCTTGTTTTAATGTGCAATTCAATATTTCCAAACCAGATA
>JBEBHT010000327.1:0-4723 GCA_040081135.1 Lacibacter sp.
TTCTTCTTTGATACGATCAACCTCTCCACCACCTTTACCAATGATAATACCTGGTTTTGAAGTGTGAATGGTTACAATCAATTTGTTGAGTGTACGCTCGATCACAATTTTAGAGATACCACCTTTATTGATACGTGCATTCAGATAAGTTCTGATCTTGTTATCCTCAATCAGTTTACCGGCGTAGTCTTTTTTACTACCATACCAGTTGCTATCCCATCCGCGGATGATCCCTAACCTGTTACCAATTGGATTTGCTTTCTGACCCATAGAATGGTTTAATTAGTTTTATCAATAATTTTTTTATCTACTATAATGGTTACATGGTTACTGCGCTTTCTTACCCTGTAAGCACGACCCTGCGGTGCAGGACGCAAACGCTTTACCATGCGTGCTCCATCAACAAAAATTGTTTTCACAATCAGTGATGAGTCAGCTGCACTTTGTCCACTGTTCTTTTGCTCCCAGTTATTGATGGCACTTTTTAATAATTTGCCCAGGGGAGTGGCAGAATGCTGTGGGTGAAACTCCAGTAATGCCAGAGCCTTTTCTACATCCAATCCACGAATTACATCAGCCAGCAAACGCATTCTGCGTGGCGATGTGGGATAATTTCTGAGTTTTGCTACTGCTTCCATTTGTTTTATCTTTTCATATTAACGCTGTACGCTTAAAGTTGCAACACCTTAAACTTCGAACGCTAACTGTTATTATGCAATCTTCTTGCTTGAGTGTCCTTTAAAGTTTCTTGTTGGTGCAAATTCACCTAATTTATGGCCTACCATAAATTCTGTTACATAAACAGGGATGAATTTGTTTCCGTTATGCACTGCGAACGTGTGGCCAACAAAATCAGGAGTAATTGTAGAACGGCGACTCCATGTTTTAATGACACCTTTTTTTGATTTGCCTTCATTGATCGCTAACACCTTTGTTTCGAGGTGAGATGCTACATAAGGACCTTTTTTAATCGAACGAGCCATGTTTTATTTTTTTTCTTTTTTCCCTTTGAATCCTGTGCGGAGCCAAAAGATAAATGTTCCCGATTTCAGATTTTATTACTTCGCTGGTTTGCTGCCATCCTTACGCTGAAGAATGAGCTTGTTAGAACCTTTATGCTTCGTACGTGTTTTCTGTCCTTTAGCATATTTACCGGTTCTGCTACGTGGATGACCGCCGCTTGAACGACCTTCACCACCACCCATTGGGTGATCAACAGGGTTCATTGCTACACCACGTGTACGTGGACGAACACCTTTCCAACGGTTAACACCTGCTTTACCAGCTGTTTCAAGGCTATGATCATTGTTTGATACCACTCCAACTGTTGCATAACAATTGATCAGGATCTTACGAAGTTCACCACTTGGCATTTTCAATACAGCATACTTTCCTTCTTTGTTGGTTAACTGTGCGCTTGTACCTGCACTGCGTACCAATTTACCACCCTGCCCAGGCTGCATTTCAATGTTGTGGATTGTAGTACCTAATGGCATGTTCTTCATTTGAAGAGAATTACCTAACTCAGGAGCTACTGCATCACCCGATACAACTGTTGCACCAACTTTTAAACCGTTTGGAGCAAGGATGTAACGTTTTTCACCATCAGCATAATGCAGTAAAGCAATAAACGCTGTACGGTTAGGATCATATTCAATAGATGCTACTTTAGCAGGAACATCAATTTTATTACGTTTGAAATCAATTACACGGTATTTCTTTTTGTTACCGCCGCCAATGTAACGCATTGATCTGCGACCCTGTGCGTTACGGCCACCTGTAGACTTTACACTTTCAAGCAAAGACTTTTCAGGAGTATCCGTTGTAATTTCCGCATACGCATTCCCGATTCTCCATCTGGTTCCTGCGGTTACCGGTTTGTATTTCTTTAATGCCATTTTAAAATTCTTTTCAGTTTATAATGTCAATTCTTTGCGGCGTTTGACCCGCCATTCTTGTTTCAGTATTATACTGTACCGTATAAATCGATGGTTTCGCCATCAACAACAGTAACATAAGCCTTTTTGTACGCTGGCTTGCTTCCCTGAATATAACCGGCTTTCGTCATACGGTTTTTACTTTTACGGGGAGATACCATTGTACGAACATCTTCCACTTTTACATTGTAGAATTCTTCTACAGCTTTTTTAATTTCAAGCTTATTGGCTTTGCGGCCAACACGAAAAGCGTAAGTGTTTCTTTTTTCCGTTAAACGATTGCTTTTTTCAGAAACAATCGGCTTTATTAATATTTCACTCTGTCTCATCTGGACGTTGTTTATTCAGTTCAATGATCAATTATGCAACAGCTGCTTCTTCTTCGCTGAAGATCTTGGCAGCACTTTCAGTTAATACGAGTACATCATTGTTGATGAGATCGTATGTATTTACATCAGCCAGCAAAGTACCTGTTACTCTTGGAACGTTGCGGAGACTTAAGTATAAATTGTCGTTGTAGTCAGTAATTACAAACAATGTTTTTTTACCGGCTACATTGATATTGCTGAGAAGTGTAAGGAATTCCTTTGTTTTAGGAGCTTCCATGTTGAAATCTTCAACAACAACAATTGCATTTTCTTTTGCTTTATAAGAAAGAGCACCCATTTTAGCGAGGTCTTTTACTTTACGGTTCAGTTTAAAATCGTACCCGTGAGGTTTTGGCCCGAAGATGGTACCACCACCTTTGTACAAAGGGTTACGAATATTACCCTTACGTGAACCACCGGTACCTTTCTGGCGGTGAAGTTTGCGGCTTGCACCCTGTACTTCAGCACGGGTTTTCACTTTGTGTGTTCCCTGGCGCTGTGCTGCCTGGTATTGCTTTACTGCGAGGTAAATCACATGGTCATTCGGTTCGATTCCGAAAATTTCTTCCGGTAATTCGATCGTACGACCTGTTGCTTTTCCTGATTTATTTAAAACGTCTACTTGCATGACTTCTTGAATTAGTTTGTTTACTTCTGGATGTATACGATTGAACCGTTGTAACCCGGTACTGAACCACTCACAAGGATGTAATTCTTATCAGGGAAAATTTTCAGCACTTTCAATCCTTTCACTTTCACTCTGTCTGCACCCATACGGCCAGCCATCTTCATACCCTTCATTACACGGGCAGCATCAGATGAGTTACCGAGAGAACCTGGTGCACGTGAACGATCATGCTGGCCATGAGACTGACCGCCCACACCGTGGAAACCATGACGTTTTACTACACCCTGGAAACCTTTACCTTTTGTAGTACCTACAACATCAACGCTTTCGCCTTCAGCGAAAATGTCGGTGGTAATTGTTTCACCAATATTTTTTTCGAGAGAATAATTGCGGAATTCTTTTACGACTTTCTTGGGAGAAGTGTTTGCTTTAGCGAAGTGATTCTTTTCAGCAGAAGTAGTGTTCTTTTCTTTCTTTTCGCCAAAAGCTAATTGGAGAGCGCTGTATCCGTCAGCGTCGTTTGTTTTCACCTGTGTAACAACACAGGGGCCAGCTTCAATGATGGTGCAACTTGTTTGCTTACCATCGGGACTGAAGATACTGGTCATGCCAATCTTTTTACCAATAATACCTTTCATTTTTTTTACAGTTTATGCCCTGTAAGGTTGTTGAGACATGACGCTTGGCGGCGTCATTCAATCCCCGTTTACCATCGACCTTTTCCTTTTTTCCACTTTGGATCGGAAGTACCGATGGTAAACTAACCACGAAGGGCTAGTTTATATGTTCCTCATTAGCCAACAGGCAAATGAGAATGATTTTGAAAATTCAGAGCTCTTTTTTACAGACCGAGGCCGTATTGAGAGATGAAATGATTACTTATTTATAAGAACTGAGACAATTCGTCCGCCAGGCGGACAATCATCATGCTTTAATTTCTACATCAACACCACTTGGTAAGTCTAACTTACTCAGTGCATCAACTGTACGGCTGCTGCTGGTATAAATATCCAGCAAACGCTTGTGTGTGCACAGCTGAAACTGCTCACGGCTCTTTTTGTTAACGTGTAGTGAACGCAATACAGTGAAAATTCTTTTACGTGTAGGTAAAGGAATAGGTCCTGTTACTACTGCACCTGTGCTGCGAACCGTTTTCACGATTTTTTCTGCAGATTTATCGACCAGGTTGTGGTCGTATGATTGCAATTTGATTCTGATACGTTGAGCCATAAGATCTACCCCAAATTTTCAATTGGGAGCGCAAAGGTAGGGTTTGAAACATTTCCTGCAAAAAGTTTTAGGAACTTTTTTGAAGAAAATCCCTGAAAAACAGAACAAAAGTGAAATCGGGAAGGGATAATCAGCAATTCTACCTCAAAACTATTCATTTCGAAAGAAAAATCCTTTGAAAACCCGGCAGCTAAAACTGCAGGTCGGGCCGATTTGACCTTTTTCCTGTGATTGTTCACATCCTTTTAGGATAAGGCTTATCCTCTTTTCCCTATTTTTGGCACTCATTATATATATATGAAGCCCATTTATAGTTTATTGTTGATTTTCACACTTGCTGCATGTGGTAATGACCCAGATAAAGATGATTCTTCCGCAATTGAAACAATTCCGGCCCCTGCTCAGATCAGCTACAGTTTACTGAAGGTTTACCCGCATGATACATCTGCCTATACCCAGGGTCTGCAGTTTGTAAATGGTTTCCTATACGAGGGAACCGGCAACCCTGACTCTGTTCCAAATAAATCAAAGCTTCGAAAAGTAGACTATTCATCTGGTAA
>JBEBHT010000328.1:0-4717 GCA_040081135.1 Lacibacter sp.
TTATATCCATCTACCGGAGTATAAGCAACAGCAGGATCTAAAATATAGGCTGCATATACAGGAGCTGAATAAACACCATACTGTTGAAATGAAGCCATTATAGCTGCTTCATAAAAGCTTTTTGCTGCAACATCGCCACCCGTTGCATAACCATTCTTAGCAGCTTCAGCCTGCATAAACAATACCTGGGCATAATTATAAATAGGCATTGGAGAACCTTGTCCTCTGAAATAATTACCAATACGGCTGTATGCAGCAGGAATATTGATCGCTGCATTTTTTCCATATGCCAACCCCTTAACAATTCCACCAGCTAATACCTCTCCAAAAATTGGTAATCGAGGATCAGCCTTAGGTTCCATATAATCAGTCATTGTTTTGCTAATAGCATAATCATTTCTGTTACTTACAGTATAGTTATTATACCAGGGATTATAGTTATTGGGGTCTCCCGCCACATAAGCATAACTGATATTCTGTGCATTACTTGAAATAACACCAGCAGCCAACGCAGCAGCATATTCTGTTTTTCCTTTAGCAGCATCAGCTTTTGATAACCGTAATGCCATAATCATACGTTGTGTATTGGCAAAACGTTTCCAGGCAGCCATATCACCATTCAGTAACACATCTCCCACAACTCCTGCTTCGTTCTCTTTAATCTGGGCTACAGCTTCAGTTAATTCCTTAAACAAATCGGTATAGATATCCTGTTGTTTATCATAAGCCGGTGAAAAGGCATCGCTTCCTTTTAACGCACTTTTGTACGGGATATCTCCCCATCTGTCTGTCATCATTAAATAATAATGTGCTTTCAAAATTCTTGCAACAGCTATTTGATTATCCTTGGAACCATTGCCAACTGTAGCAGAATTCCCTTCATTATTATATTTAATAATCGTTTCAAGATTATATAAAGGACCAGTATACCATGCTGCAAATGAAAGATTACGGTCATTGTATAATGAAGGTCCGGGATAAGGCCCTTCAGATAAATGCTGTACATACAGTGAACCAAGTCGTGCAGAAGCGGCGTTGCCCTGTATTAAACTTGAGTAGGACTGTAAAGAATTTGTCAAAAGTGCTCTGGTAGAAGCAGCTGTTAATAGTGTGGGGTTAACATTTGTATCCCCGAATTTATTACAGCTTACAAACACCAAGACAATTGTTATTATGCTGAATATTTTTTTCATCTTATATGATTTGTTGTATAAATAGTTTAGGTATTATTTCGTATTATTTAGAAACTAACACGAAGGTTAAAACCTACCTGTCTTGTTGCAGATAACTGCCCGCCTTCTCTCCAAAATACTTCTAGCTCTGACGGATCAACACCGTATTGTTTTGTTGTCGCCCAAATTAACCATGCATTCTGAACGATAAAACCAAGGTTAATTGTTTTTGCAATCTTGGTTTTTTGGACTAATGATGCAGGGAAATTATACCCAAGTCTTACTTCACGAAGTTTGATATAAGAAGCGTCAAGTAAAACATTACGAGCATCACGCTGACGGGCAGTATACCAGTAAGCTCTTGCAGAGATGTAACGGTTATTTTCTGCTTTATTTGCAAATACACCTGGAATTCGGATACCACCATTGCCAGTATTACCCCCAGTAAGTGTGTATGACCCAGGGTAATCCCTCCAGTCATAACCTTTGTCATTCACACCAACTGTCTCTTCAGACAAACCTGTACCGCTATTAAAGTTTCTTGTCTCTGAATAAAACATTCCGCCGCTTTGGAAATCGATAGAGAAAGTAAGATCAAATCCTTTATAATGTAATGAGTTAAACATACCACCAGTCCATCTTGGTAAAACCTGTCCGATTTCCTGATTAATATCATACTCAGGTTGACCAGAAGCATTAATCAATGTTTTTCCAGTAGTTGGTTCAACCCTCCATTTTCTTCCATAAAATGTACCCCATTTTCCACCTACGGGATGTTCTAATCTTGTATCATATCGGTTTGTGCCATAAACATACGTTTTTAAGCCTGCTGCGAGTTCCTCAACAAAATTTGAATTCTTAGCCCAGTTTAAACTTACATCCCAACTGAAATCCTTTTTGCTGACAGGAGTTCCGGTAATTGAAAGTTCCACTCCTTTATTAATGATTTTACCTGCATTAATCTGAGCAGTTGAAAATCCACTTGCCGGAGAAACATCAATTCCCAGAATCTGTTGAGTATTGTTGTTTTGATAAACGGCAAATTCTACCCCCAAGCGTTTGAAAAACCTTAATTCAATACCTGCTTCATATGCTGTACTTAAAGAAGGCTTAATACCTCCACCCCTGAACTGGTCACCAATTGCAGCAGAAGCATTTGTGCCATAAAATGAACCGTTCACAATTGCTAAATCAAGTTGATGAGGTCCAAGATCTGAACCAACCGATGCATACGATGCACGGATTTTACCAAAGCTTAACCATTTGAAAGCATTTGAGCCTTTAAGCAGTTCTGTAAAAATAAAGCTTGAGCTTACAGAGGGATAAAGGTAAGAATTGGCATTTGCCGGTAATGCTGACGACCAGTCATTACGCAACGTTCCTTCTACATAAATCATGTCCTTATACCCTAAAGAAGCTTTAGCATATAAACTATTTACTATTTTCTTTTGATAACTACGTGTACTAGTTGGTCGTGAAACAGATGCTCCAATATCAAAAAAGTTAGCTGAGCTTAAGCCTCCCTCTGTTCTCTGATATAACTGGCTGTAATTTTCCTGGCGATTGTTAGCACCTGCTAAGGCATCTATAGTGAATTCTCCAAACCGGTTTTTATAAATCAGGTTTGTTTCATAGTTCATTTCCTTGTACTGATTCTGTGTAATTTCGTACTGGTCAAGGTTCAGACCGCCGGTTGCAATGCGATAATCATCTTCGTTGCTGTAGCTGTTCATCCTTGCATTCGACTGCAGATTCAAATGACTGTTGATTTTTATGTTCAAACCAACATTACCAACTAACCTGTTATTTTTCTTAGTCCCGTAGTTTTCTTTAATTACAAAATATGGATTATCCCAATATTGCGGTGTACCATATACATCCAGATCACTGGAAAAATTTGGGTCACCAATATTCCATGAATTAAGACTGCCATCAGGCTGGCGATAAGTCTTCATTTTTTTCATATCCAACTGGCGTTGATACCATTGGTTAAAATTCTGAGTTACATTTAAACCATCCAATCTGTAACCTTCCAGTGGCTGCCCGTTTGTAAGGGAAGTAGAATAAGTCATATCTGATGAAACAGTTATGAATTTTCCAATGTCATAAGATCCATTTACTCCAAACTGATGCTGATCACGATTTGCGCCAGGGATAATCAATGTTCTGTTTTGATTACCATAGGTCATTCTGAAATTATAATTTACATCAGAGCTTGTAAAAGAAATACTATTATTCAGATTAGTACCGGTTTGAAAAAAGTCTTTCACATTATTTGGCTGAGCTGTAAGAGCCGACAGTTGGCCAAACTCAGCACCAGGATACCATGAGTAGTAAGGACGGTACATTTGTCCGTTAATTTTAGGACCCCAGCTTTCATCGGCACCATATTCAAGCATACGTTGTCCATTAAAAGAGGCCCAGCTTGCAGGATGAACTGCAGGATTATATTTGAAAATATAAAACCCTTCGCTATCAAGATAACCTGCACCCAATGAAGCACTGCTTGTATAAGAAGATGAATACCCGCCAGCATATTGATTCTGGTAAGGTGGAATGATTGAAAGTTTTTCAAATGTTACGCCAAGATTTACTTCAACACCTGAAGTTTTTTTGCGGGTTCCTTTTTTAGTTGTAATAACAACCGCACCATTGGCAGCACGCTGCCCGTACAATGCCGTTGCAGCAGGTCCTTTCAAAACGGATACATTTTCAACGTTATCCATAATCACTGCCGATTGGTTGGTTATTGTTCCATCAACTACAAAAATAGGAGCCTGTACACCTAATCCGGTTACACCTCTGATAATGATATCAGCATTATCAAAAGTAGAACTGGGTGAGCCTACCAGCTGAACTCCAGAAACCTTTCCAACAAGAGAGGAACTTACATCAGTTGACTTAGCTATTGTGAGATTTTCTCCCTTTACCTCCTGAATCGAATAACCCAATGCTTTTTTATCTCTTTTAATTCCCAAAGCTGTTACAACAACTTCGCTCATGCTTTTCGCATCATTCGCAAGGGAAATTGAAATATTATCAGAGGCAATTACCTCTTTATCTTCAAAACCTGTTGCGGAGATAATTAATGTGGACCCAAGTTGTACTGTCAATTTGAATGTACCATCATTTGCGGCCATTGTGCCATTTGTAGTACCTTTTTCTTTGATAGAAGCTCTTGCTACAGGGTCTCCACCTGCATCCAATACCTTACCCGAAATAGTAGTTTTTTGTGCTACGGCTGTATTAAAAATACAGGCACATAATAGCACCAGAAGTGATAGTTTTCTCATGTCTTTGTTGATTTGATTTAAAAAATACTCTCAAATATAGGGTTTCTACTTAACTGACAAAAAAATGTTAAAATAGTTTTATTGACCCCTAAGCAACAAATGACAACATTTTCTTAACAATTGCTGCTTTCTTTTAATAAAGTAAACAGGATTTAAATCCTCCCCTTCAAAAAATTGAATTTTGCAAACCCTGAACATTCATTTTATACCTATTAAGCAAATTGTTAATAATATGATTTCAATATCTCTCAC
>JBEBHT010000329.1:0-4666 GCA_040081135.1 Lacibacter sp.
GAATACATACGGTGTAGAGATATTAATGAACAGGGAAGTGAAAGATGTGAAACCAGAAAATGAAAAACCCGCCGACGCAAAAGCTATGGCGGGTAAATGGACAATAAAACTCAGCAGTGAAGAAATACTCGAAGCTGATTTTGTTTGTGTAGCCAGCGGAGGTTTTCCAAAACTGCAGCAATTTGACTGGTTGAAAAATACAGGGCACAGTATTATTGCACCTGTTCCATCATTGTTTACTTTTAATATTCCCAATCATCCCATTACAAAACTGATGGGACTGAGTGTACCCGATGCAACAATTAAAATCCAATCAACCAAACTGAAAAATACAGGCCCTTTACTCATTACCCATTGGGGAATGAGTGGACCCTGCGTATTAAAATTATCAGCATGGGGTGCAAGAGAGTTACAGGAAAAAGATTACGACTTTACTATTTTAGTGAACTGGTTAAATGATAAAAAGGAACAGGAACTGAAAGATGAACTGCAGTTGATCCGCAAACAAAACGGCTCACAAAAAATCATCAACAATAATTTATTTCAGCTGCCGAACAGGCTCTGGCAATTTCTGTTGCAGGAAGCAGGTGTAAAAGAAGAATGGCGCTGGGCCGATCTTCCATCGAAAGAACAAAACAAACTTATTCAGTTGTTAACCGCTCATGAATTTCATGTGAAGGGTAAAACAACGTTTAAAGAAGAATTTGTAACAGCAGGTGGAGTTGATCTGAAACAGGTTGACCCCAACACAATGCAGAGCAAACTGCAGCCGGGTTTATTCTTTGCCGGTGAAATACTCGATGTGGACGGTGTTACCGGTGGCTTCAATTTTCAGCATGCCTGGACCAGTGGATTTATTGCCGGCAAAACGATTGCTGCTTTGGGATAGAAACTTTGCCAAAGTTCATTCTGAACGATAAACAAGTAAGTGCTTTTAAAACTTTGGCAAAGTTATTTTCTATCTTTAAGCAAATCAATCAACATGCCTTCATCCCGCAGAAATTTCATACGAAATCTCACAGCCACTACAGGTGCATTTACATTTTTGCCTCTCACTAATTCATTGTTTGCAAAAGAAGCAGAAAAAAAGCATCAGCAGTTTCAATCACTTCATCCCGATGAGGCATTGACAGATGAAGATTTTTGGGGATGGGTAAAAGAACAATATACTGTATCGCCCAATTTATTAAATCTAAACAACGGCGGCGTAAGTCCGCAACCAAAAGTGGTGCAGGATGCACATATCCGTTTTTATCAGTTCAGCAATGAAGCACCCTCTTATTATATGTGGCGAACATTAGATGAAGGCCGTGAAGCACTGCGTGGTAAACTTGCTGAACTTGCCGGATGTGATGCAGAAGAACTCGCCATCAACCGCAATGCAACAGAAGGATTAAACACCGTCATCTTTGGTTTGAATTTAAAAGCAGGTGATGAAGTTGTTTTAACCAAACAGGATTATCCCAACATGATCAATGCATGGAAGCAGCGGGAAAAAAGAGACGGAATAAAATTGGTTTGGCTCAATTTAAATCTGCCCGAAGAAAATGATGATGCCATTGTGCAGCAATATGTAAAAGCATTTACTTCCAAAACAAAAATTGTACATGTAACCCATCTCATTAACTGGACGGGTCAGTTTCTCCCTATCCGGAAAATTGCAGATGAAGCACATAAACGTGGCATTGAAGTAATCGGCGATGGTGCACATTCTTTTGCTCATACCGATTTTAAAATTCCTGATCTGGGTTGCGATTATTTTGCCACATCATTACACAAATGGTTATGTGCACCATTCGGCAGCGGATTGTTGTGGATCAAAAGAGAAAAGATCAAAAATATCTGGGCCTTGCTCAGCAATAACGAACCCGATGGTATAGATATCAGAAAGTTTGAATCACTCGGTACAAGATCTTTTGCAAGTGAAATGGCCATTGGTAATGCAGTTGATTTTCAAAATGTCATTGGTTCTAAACGAAAAGAAGACCGTCTGAGGTATTTAACCGATTACTGGAACAGCAGGGTAAGCGATCTCAAACGGATATCCTTTCTTCAGCCAAAAAATAAACAATTCTATTGTGCCATTTCCAATATTGCCATTGAAGGAATGAAACCTGCTGATGTGGCCGGAACATTACACACGAAACATAAAATTCATACCGTTGCCATTGATTGGGAAAATATTCATGGGGTTCGTGTAACGCCGCATGTATATACATCCACCAAAGATCTTGACAGGCTGGTAGCAGCCATCCGGTCAATGGCTGTTTAATGCAGGGCTGATTTTTTAGTTTCAATTTTCAATCTCTCAATCCCCTCCCTGGAGGGGCAGCGGTGTTCTAAAACAACAAGCTTCTCAACAGGGGTGGGTTTAAGAAGTAAAAGCTGAAGAATACCCACACTGATTTCAGCCCATCCTCTGTTCAATTATTTCCCTTAATTTGCCATCTAACTGATCTGAAATTCTGATGTATTTATTTGCAAGGACAATCACCCGTTTTACGCTCTGGTTATATTCCAAACGCATAAGTATTTATAACCCGCAGATGTTGAAAGTTGAAACACCCATGGTGCTTGGAAGCAGTCATCCCAACTCCTTTCTCGATGCAATTATTGTTGGTGGATTAATGAGTCACCGGGTTCATTTTATAACCCGCAGCGGCGTATTCAAACATCCTATTGCAAGGGCCATTCTCCGTTCTGTAAATATGATTCCCGTTTACCGTAAGAGCGATGGCAAAGGCCAGCTTTCAAATAACGATGCAACCTTTGAAGAAGTTCGGCAAATCTTAAAGCGTGGCGAACACGTCATGATTTTTGTAGAAGGCATGTGTATTCATCAAACAACTTTACAAACTCCTTTAAAAAAAGGAGCACCACGTATGTTGCTGCAGGCATGGGCCGATGGACTCGATGTAAAATTATTACCCGTTTGGTTGCGTTACAGTTCTTTCGATCAGTTCCCCAAAGAGATTGATGTTAATTTTGGCGATCCATTTGGCAAAGAAATTTTAAACGGAAATACAGAAAATGGTGCAGCTATGCTCGCCATCAATAAACAAAATGAATTGCAGTTGCAGCAGCTTTCAACTGTCAAACACAAAGTACCTGCTTCCATTCCTAAACTGCTGTTGTTCTTACCGGCAATGTTAGCGGTACTTACACATATCATTTTCTATTTCCCCTTGCAGCGCATTGCATGGAAATTCAAATTCGATCAGTATTACGACAGTATTCACTTTGTTCTCCTCGCATTTTTATACCCGTTTTATCTCTTGACAATTGGCACTTTTGTCTGGTGGTTTTTTGGAGCCTGGTGGAGTTTAGGAGCAGTGCTGTTAATGCCCTTGCTGGCAAAAGCTTATGCACTTTGGAAATAGAACATTATAGTAAAACGAAGAATACATTTTTTGTTTTCAGCTTTTGTTTTTCATAGCATCAACTGTTGCCACGCTCGGTTCTCAGTTCCGTTTCTATGGCATCAATCATCCGGCCGTCACACTGTGACAATTGTATCGCTTGTGCCTTGCAATAGGAAATTCAACTGTCGTTCATGAAGCATAAGCGAGAGAAATGAACTGTGTGAAATCGTTCATACATGATATGTGAAGATTGGATTGTCCTAACAACAATCTAAAACGTATAATTTCAATTGATTGATTTTCATGGCCTTTTTCTTTTGAGGGCTCCATCTTATATCATAAATTAGAGTGTTGGGCGTAATTTTTAACGACATAACATTTTTGATTTGGACACTTTAGACTACGACAAATTTGCTGAAGTCTGCGTTGAAGACCTAAAAGTTTTGCAAGACAAATTTCAAAACGAATATGATGTTGATTGGTATGACAATTGGTTTTATAATCAATCAACAGGGCTTTTGACCTTCTCAACAGGAGACGAAGAACTTAATTTTAAATATATTGACATAGGCAGCTTTTCAGAAAACTCAAAAACATGGAAATGGTCGTGGGATAATGAGACAACTCTGGCAAATGTAAAAGAACAAGTATGGTCTATCAAGGAGTTCGGAGAAAAGTCAAATTTCACAAAACTTACAACAGGCTACTTTAATAGTGACGAATTTGAAGCATGGGAGTTTGTAGCCATTGCCGTAAAACTTACAAATGGAATTGGTGTTTATAGACCTGTTAATGATAGACAGCTTAAAATATTTCTTGTAGTAACCGAATACATCGACAATGAGACTGCAAAGGATATTAAAGACAGGTATGTTCAATGCGGTCTCCATGAATATAGAAGAAGAGCATTCGTTTGCAAACATCTTAACCATGAAACTAAAGTTGGCTTTGAAGAAGCCTTTGAAACGTTTGAAGACATGGAATTGTCTGAAGACGATGACCTTCAAGCATGGTGTAACGAATGTGAAGCTGTAAGGCAACGAGAAGGTGAATGGAATGATAAATCGGAGGCGTTTGCACAAATAAAATTAGTTTGCGAGAAATGTTATTTTGCAATGAAAGAGCTAAATCTTGGACCAGATAAAACTACGCCCAACATTGGTATTGCCAATAGTGGGGCTGACGGAAAATCAATGAACTTTTGGTCACGCATTAAGCAGTTGTTCGGGACTTGACCTGCAAAGCTCAGCTTTGGTTCTTAATATTTAACTTTATCAAAAATCCAGGCAGCAGTTCCGGGCGGA
>JBEBHT010000330.1:0-4688 GCA_040081135.1 Lacibacter sp.
TGATTATGAAACGTGGGCCGAAGTAAAAGCCTATTCAGAAGAAGTGATTAAGGTGATCCGTGCCAATGATCCGGTAAATATTATTCTTGTTGGTTCACCTAAATGGGACCAGGATATTCAGTTACCTGCTGCCGATCCCATCAAAGGTTTTGACAACCTTATGTACACAATGCATTTTTATGCGGGCACACATAAAAAATGGCTGCGTGACCGTACAGATGAAGCCATGCAAAAAGGCTTACCCATTTTTGTTTCTGAATGTGCTGGAATGGAAGCAAGTGGTGATGGTCCGGTTGATCACACAGAATGGAAAGCTTTTGTTGACTGGATGAATGAACGGAAACTGAGCTGGGTGGCATGGTCCGTTTCTGATAAAAAAGAAACCTGTTCAATTTTAAATCCATCAGCTGCATCAAATGGTGGATGGAAACCGGAAGATGTAAAAGAATGGGGGAGGGTTACTCAGCAGTTTTTGAAAAACTATAAGTAGTATGCAGAACAAAAGTTTATATAAAACAAAAGGCAATTCATTTTGAATTGCCTTTTGCCTGTATTATGTAAATCTGATTTATTTCATTGAAGACATTTTTGTTAACTCAACTTCAAGCCGGTCAAAATTTTCTTCATTTTTGTCAACTGCAAATTTTTTCACCTTGCTGCACTCATCAGCTGAAGTAAAAAGCATTCTGAAAATAATTTTTGTTTTATCTGCAACAACTTCTTCAAATGCCGCAACTACCTGGAAGATTGGTTTTGAATGACGTTTCCATGCAATCAAAGCCGGTTTATCTATTTCGATGAATTCACATTCATTGTGATAATTTCCTTTGTCCGGCCCGTGCATAACAAAACTCCATTTACCACCGGGCCGCAGATCAAATTCGTTAAAGGTGTTTGTAAAACCTGCCGGCCCCCACCAGTTTTTTAAATGGTTCGGATCGGTCCATGCAGCATAAACAAGCTCTCTTGAAAAGTTGACAATTCTTGTACTTCGAATTTCACAGTCAGGTGTAGTTGAGATGATTTCTGAGCTCATTTGCGTATTATTTAGCTGCTGCATTAATCATTTTCTCCAGCACTTTTACATCTACGTCCTCAAGTTTATTGATATAAACACAACCCATACCCGTTTTGTGTTTACCTAATTTAGTCAGTGCATCGGCCTGCCGTGTCAGGTCAATGAGGTGTAAAGATAAATTAGCCTTGCGTGGAGCAAAACCAATTTTGAACCAGTCTACCTCTCTTCCGCTTGTAGGGCTCTTATATCTTACATTCCCAAAACCAATCATTGAACTGCCCCACATTTTCGGTTTTTCTTTGGTAGCTTTTTCCATCAGTTTAAGTACTACATAACTGTCTTTACGCTTTTGCTCATCTGTAATGCTGTCAATAAAAGCTTCAACACTGGAAGAAGTTTGCTTCGTTTTAATTTCTGCTAATTTTCCCATATGAGATTTTTTATTAGATTGGTTATTCGAAAAGTAAAGGGCTTTGTGCAATGGGAGACTGACCAGATATCCGCCCGGAACTGAATCTAAATTTATAATTAATTGTTCATTGTTTGTACAAAAGAATAAAAATGCTGTTTACATCAAAGTCATTTTCTTTTTAAATATCAAATGGTTGTGATATATCAGCAATAAGTCAATCAGAAATATATATAATGCATAACGTAATTCAAGCTGAATTGCCTTATTTTTTTTGTTACGATGCTTTAAAATATTCTGTCAGTAATGAAAATGTTTACATCAGCAACTTATTTACCTTTATACCTTATGAAGAAAGATATGTTTGTTGATTTTAGCGGTTGTTTGTATAATATAATGCTTTCGAACATGATAATGTCTTTTGGTAAACGCATTCAAACTTATTTGCTGTTAACTGTTGTACTTGTCAATGGAGTAACGGCTCAAACCAATTATACATCACTGGTAAATCCTTTCATTGGTACGGGTGGTCATGGTCATACTTATCCCGGGGCAAGTATGCCCTTTGGTATGATGCAGTTAAGTCCAGATACAAGACTGGAAGGATGGGATGGTTGTGGTGGTTATCATTACAGTGATTCCATCATGTATGGTTTTTCCCATACACATTTAAGCGGTACAGGTATTGCTGATTATTGTGATGTACTGGTTATGCCTTTTACAGGAAATGTGAAATGGAAGAACAGCGAGTATGCTTCCCCGTTTTCGCACAAAAATGAAAAAGCATCCCCTGGTTATTACGAAGTGTTATTGCAAAAAGGAAATATCAAAGCTGCACTTTCAACTTCTTTCCGTTCGGGTATGCATGCTTATACATTTGACGCCAATACAGCAGAAGGAAAAATTCTGCTTGATCTGCAGCACAGGGATCTTGTACTGGAGTCATCACTGGAAATAGTGAATGATCATGAAATAAGGGGCATGCGCCGCAGCCGGTCATGGGCAACCAATCAATACCTCTTTTTTTATATGCGGTTTGAAAAGCCAATCAAAGAATACGGCATTGCAGTTAATGATGAATTGCAGAAAGGGATCAACTCTGCTAATGGAAAAAATATCAAAGCCTTTTTCAGTTTTGATGTAAAAGACAAAAAACCGCTGCTTGTGAAAGTTGGTATTTCAGGTGTAAGCATGGAAAATGCAAAACAGAATCTTGATACTGAAATCAAAGACTGGAATTTTTCATCTGTAAAAGCAAAGGCAGAACAGGAATGGAATAAAGAACTCAAAAAAATTGAAATCAAAGGAGGTACAAAAGATCAGCAGACGGCATTTTATACAGCTTTGTATCATTCATCATTAAGCCCGAATATATATACCGATGTAAACGGAGATTTCCGTGGAACTGATCTAAAAGTGCATAAAGCGGAAGGTTTTACCAACTACAGTGTATTCTCTTTGTGGGACACACACAGGGCTCTTCATCCGTTAATGTCCATCATCAACCGCAAACGAACCGGCGACTGGATCAATACATTCCTGGCTCAGTATAAATATGGAGGGATGTTACCTGTTTGGGAATTGAGTGCTAATGAAACCTATTGTATGATCGGTTATCATTCTGTTTCTGTAATTGCGGATGCTTACCAGAAAGGGATCAGGAATTTTGATCATGCACTTGCATTAAAAGCAATGACAGAATATGCAGAAAGCAACCGCTTTGGTATAAATGTATATGCAAAGCAGGGTTTTCTTGGGAATGATGCTGATAATGAAAGTACTTCGAAAACAGTTGAATATGCATATGATGACTGGTGTATTGCACAGTTTGCAAAATGGATCGGGAATGAAGAAGTGTATAAAAAATACATCAACAGATCATTGAACTACAGGAACCTCTTTGATCCGGGCACCTGTCATATCCGTGGTAAAGTGCATGGCTTCTGGTATTCTCCCTTTGATGCAACAGAAGTAAATAATTTCTTTACAGAAGGCAACTCCTGGCATTATTCATTTACTGCACAGCAGGATATTGACGGGCTGATCATGATGTATGGAGGAAAAGAAAATTTCCTGAAAAAACTGAATGAATTATTTACCACTTCAAAGCAACTGAGTGGCCGTGATCAATCGGATGTAACAGGTTTAATCGGTCAGTATGCACATGGCAATGAACCAAGTCATCACATAGCCTACCTGTTTAATTACGGAGGGCAACCCTGGCGTACACAGGAAATCATCCATAAAATATGCACGGAGTTTTATCCCAATATGCCTGATGGATTAATCGGCAACGAAGATTGCGGACAGATGAGTGCCTGGTTTGTATTGAGTGCAATGGGTATTTATGAAGTAACTCCCGGCAGCGGAACCTATGTATTTGGCACTCCTTTGTTTGATGAAGTAAAGATTAACTTGGAGAACGGGAGATCATTCTCCATTAAAGCTAAAAACAGAACGGCCGCTAATTTTTATATCAGCAATGCATGGTTGAATAAAAAACAACATGATGCTACTTATATAAAAAACACAGATATCGAAAATGCTGGTGAACTTCTGTTTGAGATGAGTCCTGTACCTAACAAACAGAGAGGTATTGCCAGTAATACGATGCCTCATTCATTTGTTGATGACAGGGATTTTCTTGCTGTTCCTTTTATTGATATGACAGATAATAAATTTAAGACCACATTGAATGTTGTACTGAAACATTTCGATCCAACAGCAGTAATCTATTACAGCGTTCAGCCAAAAGGTGAAAATAAATCTGCATTTACTCTTTATTCAAAACCATTTACACTTGATAAAACATCGGAAATTTCTTTTTATGCAGAAAAAAATGGCATTAGAACAGCAGAAATTTTTCAAAAATTTTATCTGGTTCCTACCGACCGTACAATTGAGGTAATCAGCAAAGTTCATCCTATGTACACGGCGGGTGGAAAAGAAGCACTGGTTGACGGAATTATTGGTACAGCAAATTGGAAAACCGGTGAATGGCAGAGTTATTATGCACAGGATTTTGAAGCAGTGGTTGATCTGAAAACGATCCGGCCTGTTAACTATGTAGCCGTTCATGTACTGCAGGATGTAAGTCCATGGATCGTTTACCCTAAAGAAGTTGTTTTTGAAATCAGTAATGATGGAAAGAATTTCCAGCCTTTAATAACAGTTGTCAATACTGTCTCAAAAGATGTACACGGACCTGCCGTGCAGGAATTAGGAAAAGAAGTGAATACCAGTGCAAGGTATATCCTGTCT
>JBEBHT010000030.1:0-19585 GCA_040081135.1 Lacibacter sp.
AGACAGATTTTAATATGCTGCATTTGGATTTAATGCAACAGAAATATAATAAATCAGAACATCGGGGAATCCTCTTACCTCAACTTAATCAAAGAACAGACGGATCAATAGAATTTAAACATCAGAATATTAGTGCTGCATTGATACAAATGGGACTACCTTTTATTAAAGGGTATAAACCAAGGTTTAATTATCAACAAATACTTGTTAAGGAAATTTCAGATTATATAGAAAGGAATCAATTTTCACTTGAAAAAGAATTTGATATTTTTTCAAGTCAGCCAATAAAACAAAAGCCGATTAACAAAGTTGATTTTTCAAAATTTTTGAATGACGATTTAATTTCATCGGTTGTAAAGGAAGATGAACCGAGTTACCGACCAATAAAAATTAATTATCTCGAAAAAGAACAAAATAATCGTTCACTAGGCGAAGCAGGGGAAGAACTGGTAATTGAGTATGAAAAATGGCGACTAACAAAAGCAGGGAAACAAAATTTGGCTGAAAAGATTGAATGGATTTCAAAGGATAAAGGCGATGGAACAGGGTTTGATATTCTATCTAAGAATGAAAACGGTACTGATAGATATATTGAAGTAAAGACTACAAAACTTTCAAAAGAAACACCAATTTATTTAACAAGGAATGAACTAAGTTTTGCTTCTTCGAAGCAAAAGGGGTTTTATTTATATCGTGTTTATAACTTTAGTTCATCCCCTGAATGCTTTATGAAAAATGGGAAGTATGAAAGTTTTTGTCAACTTCAGCCCCAGACATATAAAGGGTTTTTCTAAAGAAAAAGTATACCCTCCTCCTCCGGATCTTGAATAAGTTTCAATTGGCATATAGCTTTATTTTATACAAGAAGCGCCGTATATTTATCTGTTGTGTGTCAACATAAATGAAACTCACATCAAGGAATAAACAACCAATTCATGTAATATCAATCTTCAAATAAATTTCTATATGAAAACGATTTTTTTCACACTATTATTTACATTAAATGTAACTGCCACCTTTGCTCAAATGCAATCAGACTCATCAAAGCACCTTACATTTAAAGGAGTGCCTATTGATGGAACACTAAATGAGTATGTTTCAAAGATGAAGAAGAGCGGCTTTATTCAAATGAAAACTGAAGATGGTGTTGCCTTTTTAAAGGGTGATTTTGCAGCATATAAGAATTGCACATTAGGGGTGTCGACTCTAAAACAAAAGAATTTAGTTAGTAAAATAGCGGTGACATTTCCAGACTGTGATACTTGGTCAGCTCTCTCATCAAATTATTTTAACCTAAAAGAAATGCTAACGGATAAATATGGTGAACCTTCGGAATGTATAGAGAAATTTCAATCTACCACATTAGAGCATGATGGGTATAAAATGACTCAAGTTCAACTTGATGCCTGTAAATATTATACAATCTACAAAACAGAAAAAGGTACTATTGAGTTGTCAATTTCACACTATGATACAGATCGTTGTTTTGTGAAATTAGTCTACCTTGATAAAATCAACAGCGAAACAATAAAAAAAGAAGCTTTAAGCGACTTGTAATTATAATAGATTGCTTCGCAAAACAGCAAAGGCTCGCAAAGACGCTCCGTAGGATTGTTTATTCTTATTAAATAAACTCTTACCAATTAATCAAACTCTTTGAACTTAGGATGTTGATGTAATTACTATTGTTCTTCACCACAGTAGCACCCTGCTTAATCAGGGCTTTTACCAGCAATCAGGCCGTACATTGATTGCTGGGGTCCTTTTTGGTTACTTTTTGGACAAGCAAAAAGTGACAAAGAAAAAACTGGCGCATGCGCCAGCATATAACAAAGGAAAAATAATCGCTTTAGCATTAAGTAACCTGCAAGGCACAAGAAGCCAGCACACATTTACCAACGCCTCATTCTTGCGCCAGTGGACAGTCTGTAATTCCAGAGTACAACTAAACATACATTCTACCTCAAAACTCCATTTCCCCCCTAAAACACTCATTTTCACCCACTTCAAAGGCCGCTGTCTGTCTCGCAATCGCTTCGTGCTGCTTCGCAATAGAAATTGTCGCTGCCGCAATTGCAGTCGCACCTGCCTCAATTGCAGTTGTCTGCTTCGCAATCGCCATGTGCTGTGTCGCAATCAACAGAGGATGCTTCGCAATGGAAAAAGTCGCTGCCGCAATTGCAGATGAACCTGCCGCAATTGCAGTTGTCTGTATCTCAAACGCCATCTCTTGTTTCTCAAAAGGCAACTGTTCTTTCGCAACAGCCATCTGTCCTCTCTCAAAAAGAAAAGAACCTTTCGCAAAAGCAAAAGTTTCTGCCGCAATAAACAACTCCTCTTTCGCAAACAGCAACAATCCTTTCGCAATCACCAACTCTTCTCATTCAATAAAGAAAAGATCCATCACAAAAAACACCAACACCCATTCAGGAAATATGTTTTAACAATTTTTCCCGCAAAGTGGTATTGCAGAAAATAACTGCGCAGATTAGTTTAAAGTTTTCAAACAATTTCTAACCAAAAAAAACAAAGTTATGAATGCAAAAAATGAAGCAAAACTCAGCATGTACAATGCAGTTCTCACACACATTGAAGACAACACAGTCATCACTGCAACAGTTCCCGCCTTTGCAACACAGGCAACAGCACTCAGAACAATTTATGAAAACATTGTAACCGCAGCACAAAACGAAGCGCAGGCAATCACAGGTATCACAATGGATAAAACCCAGTTGCGTAAATCCCTATGCGAACAGGCAGCAACAGTAGCCGCCGCCGTCTTTTCTTTTGCCGCAGCATCAAACAACAATCAGTTAAAAGAAGAAGTAAACTATCCCATCAGCGAACTCACACGCCTGCGTGATGAAATGCTCGTACCCATTTGCAATAATATTCTGTCAGCAGCAACAATTAACATTGCATCACTCACAACCTATGGTGTTACCGGCGCCACCACCGGCGATTTAGAAGATGCAATAGAAGATTATGCAGAAATGATTGCATTGCCACGCAATGCAGTAACACAACGGTCGGCATACACAGCAACAATCCGTAATCTGTTTAAAGATGGAGATGCCATTTTAAAACTGCAAATGGATAAACTCGCACTCCAGTTCAAAACAGCCAACCTGCAGTTTTATAATACATACAAAAACAACCGCATCATTCTCGATGCAGCAACATCCAACACACAGGCACAGGTACAATAACTGATAGCGTAACAAATCAACCCATTGCATCAGTAGCAATACAGGTAGTTGGTCAGTCATATACAGCAACAGGAAACTCAATAGGCGGTTACGCAATAAAAATTCCCGTCCCCGGAACATACAATATCACATTCACAGTTGGCGGATACAATACCAAAACAGTAACAGGAGTAGTCATCACACTTGGTCAATCCACAACACTCAACACCCAGCTCGTACCATTGCCTGTCTAACATAAATGCAAATTGTTTTTAAAGCCGGTTCACCACCGGCTTTTTTATTTCTAACAATATAGATTGCTTCGTTCCTCGCAATGACGTCAGCGAGAATGATCATCCTTCGTAGCAACAAACATCAACCAAACTCTTACCAATCAATAAAACTCTTCGAACTTAGGATGTTGATGTAATTACTCTTGTTCTTCACCACAGTAGCACAAAAGTTTAATCAGGGCTTCCGACGGGAAATGGGGGTAATATTTCCCGTCTTGACTTTTTGTTTCTTTTGTGTCAAGACAAAAGAAAAAGCAAAAGGCCGTGCGCAGCACAAACACTACTTCCTGTTTCCCAAACCCAGCATAATTCAATAGATTTGAAACATCACAACTATTCACCTCCTCAACGCATTCATCATGAACAGAAGAAAATTTTTGAAATCAGGTTCTGTTGCCGGTCTCGCCATTGGCACTGTGTCCATCGCATCCTGCAACACAAATACCGATAAAGAAAAATCAGCAGCCACCACTACATCCCTGCCGGATGATTTTGCACTGAACGAACTAACCATTGATGAACTGCAGCAGAAAATGCAGAGCGGCGAATACACAGCCCGGTCACTCACTGAACAGTATCTTAAACGCATCGAGGCCATGGATAAAAACGGTGCGGCCATCAACTCCGTAATTGAACTCAACCCCGATGCACTTTCCATTGCTGATGAAATGGACAAAGAACGCAAGACAGGAAAATTGCGAGGACCCATGCACGGCATTCCTGTACTGATTAAAGACAATATCAATACCGGCGATAAAATGATGACCACGGCAGGAGCACTTGCACTGAAAGGAAATATTGCAGCGAAAGATGCATTCGTCATCAAACAACTGAGGGCAAGCGGTGCTGTGCTGTTGGGCAAAACCAACCTGAGTGAATGGGCCAATTTCCGTTCCACCCGATCGACCAGCGGATGGAGCAGCCGGGGCGGACAAACAAAAAATCCGGTGATGCTCGATCGTAATCCATGCGGATCAAGTTCGGGTTCGGGTGCAGCAGTGGCTGCTAACTTTTGTGCCGTGGCTATTGGTACAGAAACCGATGGTTCGGTGATTGCACCTTCTTCTTTCTGTGGTATTGTGGGCATGAAACCAACGGTTGGTTTGGTAAGCCGTAGCGGCATCATTCCTATTTCAGCCACACAGGATACAGCAGGTCCCATGGCGAGAACGGTAAAAGATGCAGCGATCCTGTTAGGCGCCATGACAGGTGTTGATGCGGAGGATGCAGTAACGAATGAAAGCAAAGAACATCTGCAAACAGATTATACAAAGTTCTTAGATGCCAATGCACTGAACGGAAAACGTATTGGTATTGAAAAAGCATTTCTGACAGGACATGAAGGAATGGTTGGTTTATACAAGTCGGCCATTGAAGTATTGAAGAGCAAGGGTGCTGTAATTGTGGAAGTGGAACTGCTGAAACTGACAAGAGAAGCAGGTTCGGGAGAACTGGCAGTATTGCAATATGAATTTAAAGACGGGGTGAATAAATACCTGGCAACGTCCAATACAAATATCAAATCACTGGCTGATGTAATTGCGTTCAACAAAGCGAATGAAGCAACTGCCATGCCTTATTTTAAACAGGAACAGCTGGAGCTTTGCAATGCAAAAGCGGGGTTAGACAGTAAGGAATACACAGAAGCGGTAAAGAAAACAACATCGGCGAGGAAGATCATTGATGAACTGATGCAGAAAGAAAAACTGGATGCGATTGCAGGTACAAGTATTGGACTTGCCTGTTGTATTGATTTGATTAATGGTGATTACGATACGGGATTTTATTTTTGTCCGCCTGCTGCTATGGCGGGTTATCCGCATATTACAGTTCCCATGGGTGCGGTGCATGAACTGCCTGCGGGCTTATCGTTTATTGCGGGTGCGTATAAAGAAGGTGAATTGTTTGCTCTTGCTTATGCATTTGAACAGGCAACGAAGAAACGGATGGCGCCGAAGTTTTTGAAGACGGGGGTTGTATGATTGTAACAGAGGTAATTTTCAACACAGAGGAAAGGAGGAACAGAGTTGCGCAGAGAGATGGAAGTAGTTGGTCGGGCGACCAACAAAGGCGGTTTCAACACAGAGGAATGGAGGAACAGAGTTGCACAGAGAGATGGTGAGTAGTTGGTCGGGCGACCAACAAAGGCGTTTTCAACACAGAGGAAAGGAGGAAGAGAGTTGCACGGAGAGATGGGGAGTAGTTGGTCGGGCGACCAACAAAGGCGTTTTCAACACAGAGGGAAGGAGGAAAAGAGTTGCGCAGAGAGGTAAGAAGTTGGTCTGGTGACCAACAAAGGCATTTTCAACACAGAGGAAAGGAGGAAGAGAGTTACACAGAGAGATGGGAGTAGTTGGTCAGGCGACCAACAAAGGCGTTTTCAACACAGAGGAAAGGAGAAAGGGAGTTGCACAGAGAGATAGGAGTAGTTGGTCGGGCGACCAACAAAGGCGTTTTCAACACAGAGGAAAGGAGAAAGGGAGTTGCACAGAGAAAGAAAAACAAAAACCCCGGTCTTTGCTGAACCGGGGTTTTACATAAGATCAAATCAATTTATTTTTTTCGTTTACGCTGGTATTGCATAACAAGGTCGGCCTTGCCATCTTTATTAAAGCGCCATGTTTCCTGGTAAGAAGTTGTATCCTTTACACCTTTTTTATCGGTACTGTAATCAACTACCCAGATTAAAACCCAGTTTTCTTTTTTGTCGGTACTGTAAACAGGCATGTATGCATCAACGGAATCTACCACGGTGGTAATATTGGCTCTTACTTTTTTCCATTCGTTGATAAGGCTGTCTTTTGGTCCGGTGAAAGTGGTACCATCGCCCCATAAAGCAGTTACAGTATCAGCAAAGAAATCGCCGAGTCCATCAAACTTATTGGCTTCCCAGTTTTTCCAGCTGTTGAGTACGGCTTTATCGGCAAGTGCCATATCGCCCATTTCAAATGCACTGGAATAATTGGCTGTAAACATACTGGCCGTTGGGGCTTTCGTTTCAGTTGTTTTGGTTTCGTCTTTTGTGCCGGCTTCGTTTTGACAGGCAACAGCAAAAAGAATAATTGCTGCAACCACGATGAATTGTTTCATTGTTTGAGTTGTTTATAATGTGAATAAAGGGATAGGGGGAACTAAAGACAACAGGTGGCTTTATCTTGAGGTATGTAATAAGAAAGAGTCACCGCTGTAAGTGAAAAGTAAGATATTGTTTTTTTTCAAGGAATGAAATGGTTGAGAAAAAAGAGTTGGGGAGGTTAACACAGAGGAATGGAGGAACAGAGGTGCACAGAGAGATAGGTGTAGTTGGTCGGGCGACCAACAAAGTAGTTTTCAACACAGAGGAATGGAGATACAGAGTTGCACAGAGCAGTGAATACAATCACCATTTACTGTTGAAGATCTCTTCTCTTTTTTTTCTGTATTCGGGTTCGGTAATCAGGTGGTCTTTACGTAAAAGTTCAAGCTTGCGCAGCTTGCTGTCAAAATCAGTTTGTTCTTCCTTTAACGGTTCATCCTGTGTAAAGCTGATTTCTTCTGCAATACTGTTGTGGTTATTTTTAGTTACAAGGTTATATACAAAGATGCCTCCAATGAGCAGTACAAAGAGGATCCAGATCGACATAAAACCCATTCCTATACCAGAACCTTCTTCTGCCAGAACACTCATAAAAAAAATACCAAAGGCAAGCATGCCAACCATGGCAATCAGTCCAACTACCAGGGCAGGCTTGGTGGGTTTGATGTAGGCTTTATTTTTCATTAGTTGTGGTATTTGCAGAGAAAGGATTGGCAGCAAACCCATTTTGAATATTATAAGTACGGTTGGGGTCAATGCCTGCTTCTTTAAAGGTCCAGCTGATAGTAATGGCCTGCGGTACAGCTTTACATTCATCTTTTTTCTTTCGTACAATGGTGAGCATGGAGTTGTTTTGTTCAAAGATGAAATCTTCTTTTACCGTACATCCATTTGAAACAAATGTTACGGTGAGTTGCTCCAGATCATAGTTAAATACAATAGCTGAAATTGTTTCCGTTGGGATTTTTTCAAGCGTTACCGGTTTATCAGCAGGGGTGGAACTGTTACAGGAAATAATAAACAGGAACAGGAATGCATAAATTGTTTTCATGTTGCTTTGGGTTTTGGCTGTTGAACCTGGTAGATTTCTTTTCTTCCCCAGATGATAAAAAGCAGTACACCAATGAGGTTGAGAAAAAGTACAATGAGGAACCAGCAGAGTTTGGTGGCAGTATCGTTAAATCTGCTGTTGGCAAGGGTTACCAATGCAATACACCATATAACAAGAACAAACAGGAGGATGAGGAGTGTTGCTCCTTCAGGGAATCCAAAGGGTATCTGTAAGGTGAACATGGATATTCAGTTTAGCAAAGTAAGTTCTTCTTCTTTATCTGCTAAAACAATGAGAACGGACAAGTGGCATATTGATTTGCATCAGGTATTTCCTGAAAGCGGCTGTTTATCTTCAGTAATCCTAATCTTCCTTTTATGAAAACGACTGCTATCGTTTTTCTTACACTGATCCTTTGCGGGTCAGTCAATGCACAACAGCAATATGTAATCCGGTATGATGTGGCAGCTGAAGATATCCGCTACCTGAAAGTAAAAAAACCGGGTGATACGATTGCAACTTCTGTGATTCATCTTTCTCAAACAAACCGCATCAACCTGCAGCTGATCAATATTGCCGGCAGTTACAGCCGTCAGATTATTCTGCATGAAAAAGTGGAAACTCCCGAAGCGATCATTATTCCGGGAATTGGAACCACTGCTTTGCAAAACTTACCGGAAGGGTTGCTGAAGATGGATTTTAAAAACATAAAGCCGGAAGATCTCTTTAAGATAACAGTAAGTGATAACAAATCAAATAACCTTGATCTGGAAGAGCAGAAAATGGCCATGTTTGCTTTTACCAACAGTTACAACAATTTTTATACAAGCTATTCCAAATGGGAGAAAGCAGTTTTCTTTGAGCAGGAGTGCGAACAGTTATGGAAAGATCTTGCAGGGTTACGTTACAGCACACAATACAGTGCGCCGGAACTGAAACGTACTGCACGTGTAAAAACGCAAACTGTTTTTCCTGAGGTTACTGATAATGCCAATGCATTGCTGTTGAAAAAGGGAGTTGTCAGTCCGCAATCTGTGCAGGTTGAATTGCAGAAAAATCATAAAACCGTTGTAAGCAATTATGCTGCTGTTACCGGCATGGGTATTCAATCAACAGAAGCTGAGGTATTGATGAAACAGATTGAGGAAAAGATGAACCTGGTAAAAACAATGGGCAGTACAAATGCTTCCCCCGCAACTGATGCCTTACTGATTCGTATAGCCGATCTGTACAGTAAAATAATGGGCGACAGTTATTCACAGTTAACAGCGTTGCCGGTAAACCGAAAAACAATGATGGCGGAAATTCAGTTTGTTCCTAAAATTGATTCGGTTACATCTGCGGCAACGGGTATTTCTGCAGCAGATACCATTACAAAATGGGTAATGATTTATAAAAAAGAACCGCTGCGTTTCAGGAATTCGGTTGGTTTCAGTTTTGTTTCTTTTGCAGAGAACAGGTGGAACTATTATGTAGCATCCGACAGTTGTATTGCAAGAGAAGGAGGTGATTATTACCAGCCGGTGATTGTTACGTATTTACATTTTTATTCACCCAAAGACAGGGGGTTTCGCTGGGGCGGCAGTTTTGGTGCCGGGCTTCCGTTAACCGGTGATGATAAACAATTAAATATACTGTTGGGCTTAAGTACATTTTTTGGAAAGAATGACCCTGTTTGCATTACAGCAGGTGTGGCTGCGGCAAAGGTGAAGAAGCTTTCAGGTGTTACCGTTGGTGAAAAAGTTAGCAGTACAAATTATACCATCAATTATCAGAATGTATACCGT
Source organism: Lacibacter sp. (assembly GCA_040081135.1). Lineage (GTDB taxonomy): Bacteria > Bacteroidota > Bacteroidia > Chitinophagales > Chitinophagaceae > Lacibacter. The sequence goes on from JBEBHT010000030.1 coordinate 9,396, forward strand.
GCCGGTTATTTTATTTCTCTATCATTTAATCCATCAGCGTTAAGTAACAGAGATTAAGCAGTGTGCCCGGAACAGGTGTGAACCGGGTTTCTTTTTTATACTAATAAGACCAAAAGTAAAAACGAGTTTATGCGAATAAAAAACCTTTTGTGGCTGTTTGCCTGGCTGTTGTTTTTGGCCGGTTCATGCAAACATCAGCAAACCGGAAGTTCAAGCGGCAGTTCCCAGTTGCCGGCACTGTTGACCTACGAGGTAAAAGGTTGTGCAGAGATGACTGAGAGTAAATTAAAATCCGAACCTCAGCGAATTTCTGAACCTGAAATTCCCGAAGTGCTGTCAGTAACAGTAACAGGTGATTCGTTAATATACAGTCGATCTGTTGTACATCTATGCTGTCGAAAGGTGAAGTTGACCAGTGAACAAAACACTTCTTCTATTACTATTACAGAAGATTGGAGGGGCATTGGTTGTAAGTGCCGTTGTAATTCACAGATTCATGCGGCAGTTGTTTCTTTAAAGCCGGGAGCATACCGTGTGTTTATTGTGATGATGGGAACAGACCCGGCTGATTCACAAATGCAGCTTCCCAGAGATACAACCTGGAGGGGAGAAGTGCAGGTTAAATAACACAAAATTTTATTTCAGTACTGCTAACATCAACGGAACTAAACGGTCGGCTGCAGAAGAAAAGCGGAGTGAATTTTGCAATGACATAGAAATGGCACGCTTAGAAGCAGTAGTAATAAAAAAGCCACCCTTGAAAGAGCGGCCGTAAACCGAAAACCTATACAAATGAGTTGTTTATTTCATGATTTTAGAACTGTAAAGCTGTTCGCCGTTTTCACCGCTTACGCTGAGCATATACATTCCCTTGGGAAGCTGTGAAAGATTATTTACGATTGTGCTGTTATTTCCTTTTTGTACTGTCCATTTTACCTGCTGAACTGTTCTGCCAATCAAATCATTTAAGCGGATGGTTACAGTTTGTGTTTCACTGCTGATCATGTTTACCTGCACTGCACTCACAAACGGATTTGGGAAAGTAGCTGCTTTAGTGATGCTGCTCATATAAAGTGCAACAGTATTGGAGTAATCATAATGTCCATCGTAATCAACCTGCTGAATACGGTAAAAGTTTTTTGTTCCTGGATTCTTGTCTGTGAATTTGTAATCGTTTTTCATTGTGCTGTTACCTGCACCTGCTACAAAAGCAATTTCTTTCCAGTCTGTGCCATTGCTGCTTTTCTGTACTGCAAACATGCTGTTGTTTGTTTCAGAAAGTGTTTGCCATTTAACCAGTACTTCATCGTTTACTCTTGATGCGGTAACGTTAAAACCTGTAACCGGAAGTGAGGATTGGATACCACGGGCAAAAGTGATATCATCAATGGCCAGGTCATTACCACAGCCACCGCTTGATTGATTAATGATGCGGTAACGGATATTTGTTTTACCGGCAGGTAATAAAAAGGAGGTGCCTGCAAAACTCCATGTGGGGGTTGAGGTTTGTGGTAAGGAACCGGTAGTAAAGGTTTGAAGTGTTTGAAAAGTGCCATTTGATGGATTATAAGATTCGATAATAAATTGAAGTTTTGGTAAGAGAGCACCGCTTCCGCAGGTACCAAGTGTATTTACATTCATGATGTAGAGGTACACACTGTATGTGGTGTTTTCAATAAGACCGGAAATGGTATCCCTGTAAAATTCTCCGGCAGTATAACCTGCATTGATAACCATCGAACGGCCATTTATATCGCCTGTATGATCTTTGCTGTTATGCCATTCTGATCTTCCGTTGGTTTTGTTAGAGATTGTGTACTGTCCATCTTCCAGATTACCTGTTGAAAAAGTATAGGTAGTTGTACCGGCAGGTAAAGCTGTTTTGCTTGAACCGTTGCCAAAGGTTTCACGAAATTGAGTAACAGTCTGGGCTATTAAAAAGACGGGAGCAAAAGAAAGAAGGAAGAAGAAAGTGTAAAATTTTGTTTTCATATTATTCGGTTTGGAATAGATTAGTCCAACGGAGTGCCAAACATGTAACTCTTAATGAATCAATAAATTAGCTCCGTGCCAATTTTTCATTTGTCTATATGGTGGATGAGTTTTCCGTTTTTGGGAAAACAGCAACACAGAGTTATAGAGTCAAGGAGTTGCACAGAGAAGGGAGATTGATTAGTCAGGTGATCAATTGAAGCAAAAGATTCTTTGAGGCAGAATGCTTGCCATGAATGGCAAGAATTTGCACGAAGATTTTTTTAATAGAAAAGACAATGTTCTATTTCAATACCGGCAACATCAGTGGACCTAAACGGTCGGCCCATTTTTTATATTCCAAACCGGAGGGGTGAAGTCCATCTCCTGCAATGAGGGAGCGGTCATAACGTCCTTCCCGGGTGGAAGGGGTAATATCTAAGTAAGCACAATTGTAAGATGCGGTTACATTTTTATTAATCGCATTGAACCAGTCAATTTCTGTACGGATCCGGGCTGTATCATAACCGGCTCCAAAAGGGGTTACACTGTAATCGGGAATGGACAACACAAATACATTTTCTTTTTTCCCTTTTGCCAGAACAATTGCTGTTTCAAGTAAAGTGGTAAATCGTTGCCGGTAACCGGTGGTATCATGGGTTTGATACTGATCGTTTACACCAATAAGCAAGCTCACCACATCATGATTCACAGGGTTTTGAAAATTGATGGCATTTTGCAGGTTGCTTGTGGTCCATCCGGTTGTGGCAATAATATCTGTTACAGAAAGGTTGATGCCGTTGAGTTTTAATAAGGTTGCTGTTTGATTGGGAAACCTGTCTGCTTCCGGAACACTCTGACCGATGGTATAAGAATCGCCTAAAGCAAGATAGGTTTTTGCCGGACTGCTTAGAACAGGAGGAATTACGGGTGGCACATATGGTCTTGGTGTTACTGCCGGTTGCTTTTTATTGCAGGCAAATAACGAAAGTAGAATTGTTGAGATGAATAGAAAGCGATGCATGTATATAAATACGTATAAAGGAGGAAAAAGGTTCGGGGCAGATCAGCTTAAGTACCCTAATCTTTTGTTTTACGCTTTGGGTTTCGCTTAGTATGAAAGACAGCAAATACTACAACTTCTTTTTTCAGGATTTCATACACTACCACAAAAGGAAAACGCTTAACTGCAACCTGGCGAAAGTTCTTTTTTATTTTGCCGTAATGGTCGGGATGTGATGAAATTTTGCGGTAACAGGTATCAAGTTCGGATAAAAAGCTTTCACCTAAACCCTGCTTTTGTTCCTCATACCATTCATAGGCCTTTTTGGTCATGAGGATAGCCCTTGGTTTAAGAATGAGGGAATACATCTATAACTTCTTTTGTCCTCTGATAATTTCTTTTGCTTCTTCCCAATTATATGATTTACTTTTTCCTTTCAGGTGTGCAGCTCTGTCCTGCTCCAGTAACTTCAAATCACTGACAGAAAGTTGAAAAGTTTCTTTACTGCTGATTTCATCTTCCACAAGCATATAAAGTCCTTTTACCTTTTTATCATCGGCATCGGCAATATAGGTCATGAGTTTTTTCCGGATGGCTGCTGTAGTCATATCTAATGATTCTTTCTCAAATTTACTTTTTCAAAGAGAGATTAGCAATGTTTGTTTTTGAAAACAAGGATAAAAATCAGCTTTCCAGCAATTTCATTCCTGTCTTCGTGAGTTCAATCTTCTTTTCTTTGTAGAGTTTACCCACCGTCATCTTGAAGGTTTTCTTGCTCATGCCAAACACTTCATAGATTTCCTCCGGTGCAGATTTGTCATGGTAAGGCAGGTAACCGCTTTTTTGTTTGAGCAGCCGCAGGATCTTATCAGCTTCATCTTCCACTTTCTGATAGCCAGGTTTGCCAAGAGCAACATCTATTTTATTATCGGGCCGGATGGTTTTGATGAATCCTTCCAGCTTATCGCCGATGGCAATATTCTGAAATACTTCATTGAAGTATAAAAGTCCGAGGTGTTTGTTATTGATGATGACAGCGTATCCCAATTCCGTTTCACGGAATACCAGCAACTCCACCACTTCCAGTTCTTTTACCGTGAGCTCTTCATTGCTTAAACCCTGTTCAATATATTCTGTGGCTGCAACTCTGCCTGTTTGCTCATCAATAAACAATTTCACTAAATAATCACCGGCCAAACGCATGGGACTGATCTGTTTGCTTTTGGGAACGAATAAATCTTTCATCAATCCCCAATCTAAAAAAGCACCCTGCGGCGTAGTTGATACAACCCGCATCAAAGCAATATCACCAACCACTGCATTGGGATGAAGTGTGGTGGCAATTAATCTGCCTTCTGAATCATGATATACAAATACATCCAGCTCATCGCCCACTTTTGCATCTTCAGGAACAAAACGTTTGGGTAACAATAAGCCTTCTTTCCCATCGTTTAAAAAAGCGCCTGTCTGGTTAAAGCGTTGTACCTGCAGCCTGTTATAATCTCCAACTTTGATCATGTGAGGGCGAAGATACAAAGAAGAAGCCGGGCTAAGAGTTTGAAAGGGGAAGGTGGGGCTAAGAGTTCAAAGGAGGGAAAGAGTTGAGAGAGAAAATACAGGGCTAAGAGTTCAAAGAAGGAGAAAGAGTTGAAAGAGGAAAGGCAGAAAGAATAACAGGGCCGCAAAGGCACAAGGACACAAAGCCTGCCTGTCGGCAGAAATGAAACACGAAGGCTAAAAGTTAAAATGTATTCTTTGTTTTCCTTAGAGTCTTCGGGTCTTTGTGGCAAGATTTATCTGTCAAATTGAAAAGAGTTAACTTTGAATTGATTGCAGACGCAATCAGCATAAACAGAAACAATAAATCCTCAGTTATGTCATTGTTCAATACAGGCAAGAATAAAAAAGATAAAAAGAAAAGCACATTACCCGCTAACAAATCAGCATTTATTGGTCCAAAGGGTGGCGGTAAGGCCAATACCAAAACATCCAGCAGCGCAGGCAAGCATGTGGGTGGTGCACAGAGAGGAGCTTAATCTGCTCAGCGAATCAAAATAAATGTTCCTTTTTGTATTTGTGGTTTTTCTCCATCTAATTGATACCGGCATACCCAGGAATATGTTCCGCTATCCTGCTGGTAGCCTTTCAACGTTCCGTCCCAGCCCTTGAGCAAATCACTGGTTTGAAAGATGATTTGACCCCATCGGTTAAAGATGGTGAATTCGTATTTCAACACATTTCCAAAAACGAAAGGTTTTATGTCATCATTCAGCTGGTTGCCATCGGGAGTAAAAGCTGTTGGTATGAAAAAGCCTGTCATACATTGTTTCAGATTCACCAAAATACTATCGGTTCCTAAACAATTGTTGCTGTCTTTTACCTGTAACCAGTAGGTGCCGGGTTTACTGATGGTAATTGCCGGTGAGGTTTGATTACTGCTCCACAGATATGTTTCAAATGAAGAAGCTGCTTTTAAATCGAGTTTGCCATAAGAACAAATAGCGGTATCAGAAGGAAGGAAGAATGACGGAGAAGGATACATTACTGTGATGCTGCTGCTGTCTATTCCTTTGCATCCATTCTGATCGGTAACTGTCACCGAATAAAGACCAGTAGTATTTACTGTAACAGATTTCCCCGTACTTCCATTGTTCCATAAATAACTGGTGAAATTACCTGCATCAAGAATTTTTGATGTGCCGGCACAAAGCCCGGTGTCTTTATTAAGTTGAACAACAGGATTGATAAAGACATTGAGCACCTGCAAAGTATCGTACGACCTGCAACCCTGCAAAGTTGTACCAATAACAGAATACAACCCCTTACTGTTTACGGTGAGTTGTGAACCTGCATCATTATTGCTCCATAGATAAGAGTTAAACCCGTTTCCTGATGACAGTATTACTGACTGACCGCTACAGAAAGAAGTATCATTACCAAGATTGATCGCAGGAGATGTATTTACGTTTATTTCTATTGTATCAAAACCAAAACAACCTAGTGTTTTTTCTGCTTTGATATAATAACTGGTATCAACAGAAGGGTTGATGATAATGTTTTGCATTACTGCAGAGCTGATATTATAATCAGGACCCCAGGAATAATTTATAAAACCGGAAGGAGCATTGAGATGAAGTGTATCGTTATTGCATTTTGTTTTATCGGGTCCGAGATTTAAAGATACAGGTGGTGCCTGTGTTACGACAATTGTATCACTGTAACTATTATTACATGCATCTTCCGTTGTTACATAGTAAATACCAGGCTGTGTAACAGTATAAATTGAATCTGTTGAACCGTTTTGCCAACTGTAATTAACATAGCCGCTTTTTGCATTGAGTACAATCGTATTTAACGGACAAAGTGCTGTGTCGGCACCAAGACTTAATGAAGCAGGGGTTTGTAAAACTGTAATCAACACAGAATCTTTTAGAAGGGTACACCCCTGCAGAGCCGCAGAAATATAGCCTGTCCACGGTGTTTTAAATTTGAATTGAACAGTTGTGTCATTGATGTAAAATGCAGATGAAACAACTGATGTGTCAAAGTTAATCGGCACGATTGTGCCGCATGCTTTGTTTTTATGAATTTTCAGAATAAGCGAATCACTCAAACAGATAGTATTGTCTGGAGTTGATAGATTCAATGTATCACAATAAGAGACAATAAAGCATCCGGGGTCTTTTGTTAATGTCTTATCTGTAACCGAAATTGTTTTATTTAAACTTTCCCTGAAAGGATCAACCCTTACTGAGTCAAGTCCGAAAGAAGATGCTGACAGCCTGAAGGGATATATAAATGTTGAAAAATCATCAGTTCCTATGCAGATTGATGATGTGTCGGAAGTATGAAGTTTTAAGAATTCAATCTTACCAAGATTAGTTGCGCTGTCTCCCAATAGTTTTATCACCATATCTCCTCCATCAGGAAGACGAATTGAATTGTTCTCAACCGGCAATCCTTCACCCAAATAGCTTCTTTTTCTTTGCTTAAGTATTTGTCCATTGGCAAACTGAACCAAATAAGCATCAGCAGTGTATCCGCTGAATACTTTCAGCATGCTTAAAAGTCCTGAACCATCAGGATGCACTGTAATTTTCGTATTATAAGAGTTAGATTCCACTGCATTGCGAAGATTATAAGCTCTTACAAAATTCAAGGAGCTGTCAAACTCAATAACAGAAGCCTGGTATAAAGGGTTAATACCATTCCACAGGTATTCATAGTTGCCATATGATCTGCCACTGATTACATAATTGCCATTATCGAGTTTCACTAATTCTTCAGGACTAAGAATGTCAACCTTTGTGCCAGCAGGATCGATGGAATGAAAGAATTTTGTTTGAATGCTGTCGCCATTATTTTTATTGATCCTGTAAATGCCATAAGCAATAGGTGAATAACTGATGCTTCGGTCAAATAAAATCAGTTCGTTCTGGCGAATGTCAAAGCCGAAGGAAGTATTAAACAAACCATAAGTCTGGTAGGATTTACCCCAGATAATATTTCCGTTACCCGCATTCACACGTACTATGGCATTTCCTGCGGTCCAGAAAGGGCCGGTAAAGAAAATATCACCGGAAAAAGGGTCTTCTTTTATTTGCTGAACATAGAAGTAATCAGCACTGCCATTTCCATAACCCCAGAATCTTGAGTTGTAAGTTTTGCTCCAGATGATATCACCCGTTCCGGTTATTTTTGTAAGTACCAGATCATCATTTTCTGTTACCAGATTTTTTGTTCCGCCTGCAAGAAGTATTGAACCATCAGATAGTTCAAGGACTCTATAATAATAGAGATATTGAAAAGCTATGTTATTGGCACTATCATATAATTTCGTCCATTGCACAGTTCCGTCAATACTGGTTTTTATTAAAGCACCCCCTGTTTTGTAAGGGGGATTCCTGTTTGAGTATTCTGCTGGAATCAGGATGTCTCCGCTTTTTGTTTTGGAAGAGAAATTGACATAAAAAAAATAGTCATCGTTCTTCAGAAAAAAGCGTTCTGATGTATCCGGACATACAGAGCTGGTTAATGACGAGAAAACACCGGGTCTTAATATTCTTGCTGATTCAGTCTTTTTACCAATACTGCCTGAGGGGTTGGCTGATCTGTTGGTAAGTATTTTGAAATTCCGCTGATGTTTGTACAGCGCTTCAATCGAATCTTTTTCACGAAATTGACTGATTGCTTTTTTTTGAGCAGTCAGACTGTTTATACCGGTGAGAAGGGTCAACAGAAACAAACATGGGTAAACGAATAGATGTCGCATTGGGAACTTAAAAATAAAAGAAATTTTGTAAGGTTTTAAAGTAAAGTTGATTTCTTCTTTGGATTTAAGTATTTTCTTTTTTAAACACAAAAGTTTTCTTTCTCCACAGTAACTGATCTCCCAACCCCTTGCAGTAAATTGCAGGCTTATTTCTTTATATGATTGATTATTTAAAAGGATTGAACGAGCGGCAGCAGGAAGCAGTGAAGCATATTGATGGTCCGCTGATGATTGTGGCTGGTGCTGGAAGCGGAAAAACAAAAGTGCTCACAACAAGGATTGCGCATTTAATGGCGCATGGGGTTGATGCATTCAATATTCTGGCGTTGACTTTTACCAACAAGGCTGCCAAAGAAATGAAGGAACGTGTGGAGCATATTCTTGGCAACCACGAAGCAAGAAATTTATATATCGGAACATTTCACAGTGTGTTTGCACGCATCTTACGGAGTGAAGCAACCAAGATGGGTTATCCTTCCAACTTCACCATTTATGATACAGATGATGCAAAGAGTGTGGTGAAAACAGTGATCAATGAAATGAACCTGGATGATAAGCATTACAAACCATCTACTGTTTACAACCGCATCTCTTCTGCAAAGAACGCATTGGTAGGCCCTGCAGAGTATGCAACGGATTATCATATTCAGCAGGAAGATATGCGGGCCAACCGTCCGGCCATTGCACAGATCTTTGATTCATATGCCAAACGTTGTTTTAAAAACGGGGCCATGGATTTTGATGATCTGCTGATTAAGTTTTATGAGTTGCTGAAAAATTTCCCCGAAAGTTTAGGCAAGTACCAGCGCAAGTTTAAATACATCATGATTGATGAGTACCAGGATACCAATCCCGCCCAGTACGAAATCATCAAGTTGCTTGGTGCCATGCATGAAAATGTTTGTGTGGTGGGTGATGATGCGCAAAGTATTTACAGTTTTCGTGGTGCAACCATTGAAAATATTTTACAGTTTCAGAAAGATTATGATGATGTGAAAGTGGTGAAGCTGGAACAGAACTACCGAAGTACGCAAAACATTCTGAAAGTTGCCAACGAGGTAATCAGTAATAATAAAAACCAGATTGAGAAAATCCTGTTCACAGAAAATGCAGAAGGAGAAAAGATCAAGCTGATCAGAACAATGACAGATAATGAGGAAGGAAAATTTGTTGCTGATACCATCCAGGAACAGAAACTCCGCAATCATTACCGCAATAAAGATTTCGCCATTCTGTACCGTACCAATGCACAGAGCCGTGCCTTTGAAGAAAGTCTGCGCCGCATGAATATCGCTTATATTATTTATGGAGGTATCAGTTTCTATCAACGCAAAGAGATCAAAGATTTTATTGCGTATATGCGGTTGATTGTAAACCCGAGAGATGAGGAAGCGTTAAAGCGCATCATCAACTTTCCTGCAAGAGGCATTGGTAAAACAACCGTTGATAAAGCAGTGCTGTATGCCAATGAAAATAATATCAGCATGTGGGAAGTGCTCACAAGAGCTGCACAGTTTGGTTTTCGTGCAGGCACACTGGAAGCGATTGATGGGTTTGTAACTATGATCAAAAGTTTTGCCAGCATGCTGCAGAGGCATAATGCCTATGAAGTGGCGGTGCATGTGGGCAAACAGACGAACATCGTCAAAGAATTATTCAACGATAAAAGCACAGAAGGCTTACAGCGTTATGAAAATATCCAGGAGTTATTAAACTCTATTAAAGAATGGGTGGATGATACGCAGAACAGGAACCAGATTGATGATGATGGAGTAGTGTTGCCCCCTCCGCCCCCTGAAGGGGAAACTGCTAGCTCACAAAGCCAGCTTTTCAACGACTCTAATATAAATGCATACTCTCCGACAGGCGAGGTAATGAGCGAAGGCAAAGTCTCCCCTTCCGGGGGAGATTTAGAGGGGGTCTTAGGGGCGGTAACTCTTGGTT
>JBEBHT010000031.1:0-19522 GCA_040081135.1 Lacibacter sp.
TGATAAACCTGTGTAGGAATGGTTGTTCCACCGGGAGTACCAATTACGAGATAAGGTTTACCATCTTTCAATACAATAGTTGGAGTCATAGAACTCAACATTCGTTTATTGGGAGCAATGGCATTGGCTTCCGTTCCCAAAGCACCATACATGTTCGGTACGCCGGGCTTAATACTGAAATCATCCATTTCATTGTTCAATAAAAATCCTGCACCACCAACAACGGTGCGACATCCATAACCTCCATTTAAAGTTGTTGTGATGGATACTGCATTACCCCATTTATCATACACACTGAAATGTGTAGTTTCTTCACTTTCAGGATTGATGTTTCCATGATTGGTTATTTTACTGCTGCCTGCTTTATTCATATCATAATCTGCCATGCGTTCTTTTAAGTATTCAGGCGATGTCAATTTTTTCACCGGCACTTTCACTAAATCTTTATCACCTAAAAATTCTGCACGGTCGGCAAAGGCCCTGCGTTCAATTTCAACCATCAATTGCACCGCCTGCCAGGAAAGAAAACCATACTGTGCAACATTTCTTGTTTCAATCATTCCCATCATCTGCTGAATTAAAATGCCTCCGCTGCTAACCAATGGCATTCCGATAATGGTATAACCTTTATAGTTCGACTGCATGGCTTCACGAACAGCTGTTTTATAATTTTTCAAATCGGCCAGTGTAATCAATCCGCCACCTCTTTTCATTTCAGCAACAATCAACTTTGCTGTTTCACCTTCGTAAAAACCTTTCTGTCCAACATCACGGATACGTTTGAGTGTATTCGCAAGATCTTTCTGAATCAATGTATCACCTGCTTTCCATCCACCGTATTTGATAAAGGCATTTGATTTTGTACTGTATTGAACAAAACTGCCCATAGTGGCATTCAAACTTCTTGCTTCCGATTCTGTGATGGCAAATCCTTTTTCAGCGATATCAATCGCCGGTTGAATCAATACTTTAAATGGAAGCTTGGCATATTTATGTGTGGAGAATAATCCGGCTACAGTTCCGGGTACACCACTTGCCAAATGTCCTGACTGGCTGAGATTGGTTTGTGCATTGCCGTTAGCATCAAGGTACATATCCCGGCTGGCAGCAGATGGTGCTTTTTCCCTGTAATCAAGTGCAAGGGTTTTTCCTTTCTCTGTAAATGCAACCATAAAACCTCCACCACCAATATTTCCTGCACCGGGATATACCACGGCCAGTGTTAACTGGGTGGCAATGGCAGCGTCAAAAGCATTGCCGCCTTTTTTCATGATCTCAACTCCAACCTTACTGGCAAGGGGATGAGCACTAACCACCGCTCCATTTGTACATTCCACCTTTTTTTGAATGTTGTACTTATATGGATTGATCTGGGCCGAAAGCTGAACAGCAGCCAGCAGGAAGAAAAATGCAGACAGTAACCTCATGAAGATTTTTTTTCGAAATTAATTTTTAATATTGAAACTCCGCTTAACTTAGTTCCGGTATTAAACCAACTGTATGATAAGCGGCTGATGCAATGTTGGCCGCTTTTTTTAATTTCGCCCCCTCAAACCAAACTATGAGTAAAATTCTTTCCCTTTCAATTGCAATTTGTCTTGCGTTCAGTTCTTACGCACAATTGCAAAGTCCTGAGCAATTCCTTGGTTATAAAGTTGGCAGCCGTTATACTCCGCACTGGAAAGTGGTGAGTTATTTTCAGCATGTGGCAGCCAATTCATCAAAGAATGTAAAGCTGCAGCAGTACGGACAAACCAATGAAGGCCGTCCGCTGATGGTTGCTTTTGTTTCAACTGAAGAAAATATCAACAACCTGGAAGGCATCCGCATGAACAACCTGCGTTTGGCAAATCTGTCAAAAGATAAGATGGCTGCTAATGAAACTGCACCTGCCATCGTATGGTTAAGCTATAATGTGCATGGAAATGAAACTTCGTCCAGCGAAGCATCCCTTATGACTGTTTGGGCACTGGTAGATCCTTCCAATACAAAAACAAAAGAGTGGCTGAAGAATACATTAGTAGTAATAGATCCCTGTATGAACCCGGATGGACGTGACCGTTATGTAAACTGGTTCAATACAGTTGTTGGCACAACAGCCAATCCAAGAATGGATACAAGAGAACACCGTGACCCATGGCCCGGTGGAAGAACCAATCATTACAATTTTGATCTCAACCGTGACTGGGCCTGGCAAACACAGGTTGAAAGTCAGCAGCGGATGAAATTATACAATCAATGGATGCCGCAGATTCATGTGGATTATCATGAGCAGGGAATCAATGAGCCCTATTATTTTGCTCCAGCAGCAGAACCATTTCATGAAGTAATTACGCAATGGCAAAGAGATTTTCAAACCACCATTGGAAAAAATCATGCAAAATATTTTGATGCAAACGGATGGCTCTACTTTACAAAACTCCGCTTTGATCTGTTCTATCCTTCTTATGGTGACACGTATCCCATTTATAACGGGGCAATTGGTATGACGTATGAGCAAGGTGGCGGACCGGCAGGTGGTGCAACTGCAATGACGGAAGAAGGTGATACACTTACTTTATACGACAGGGCCATTCATCATTTCACAACAGGTATGAGCACCATTGAAACTGCATCTGCCAATTCAGGTAAGTTAGTAAGTGAGTTCAGGAAATTTTTCAATAAAGGAGTAGCTGGTGGGTTTGGCGAATACAAAACCTATGTTATTAAAAATAATCCTGCTGATGTACAGCGTATCAATTCATTGATTCAATTACTTGATAAGAATGGTATTGAATACGGAACCGGAACAGGTGCAGGAAAAGGTTTCAGTTACTCAACAGGAAAAGAAGAAAGCTTTACCGTTGCAAACGGTGATATTGTGATCAGTGCTTTTCAACCACGCTCAGCAATGGCGCAGGTGTTATTTGAACCACGCTCTAAACTCAGCGATTCTGCAACCTATGATATTACTGCATGGAGTCTGCCCTATGCTTATGGCTTAACTGCTTTTGCATCGAAAGAAAAAATTGCAGCAGGCGGAGCTTATCAAAAACCGGCACCTGTTATTAACACTGTTGCTGATGCCTATGCCTATGTAATTAAATGGGAAGGAGTGCAGAGTGCTAAAGCTGCCGGTCTTTTATTGAAGAAAGGAGTAACCTTACGTTACAGTGAAGTACCATTTGAAGTGAGCGGACAAAAGTTTGCTGCCGGTGCTGTGATTGTAATGAAAACGAGTAACAAAGCTGCAGGAAATGATTTATGGAAATATGTTGCTGATGCATGTAATGCAGCCAATGTAAAAGCATATCCTGTTGCAACAGGTTTTGTTGATAACGGCGGCGATTTTGGAAGCGATATTGTGCATCCGTTTAAATTAAAACGAGTAGTGATGCTTACGGGTGAAGGTGTTGGTGGAAATGCTGCCGGTGAAATATGGCATTTCTTTGATCAGCAGTTACAGTATCCTTTATCACTGGTGTATGCCAATGATATCAGCCGTATTAACTGGCAGCAGACAGATGTGATCATTATGCCCGATGGTAATTACCGTTTCTTAAATGATAAAGCATCTGCTGATCAATTGAAAGACTGGATCAGCAAAGGTGGTAAACTGATAGCGTTTGAATCGGCTGTTACATCCTTAGCTAAATTAGAATGGGGATTGAAATCAAGAAAAGCAGATGAAGAAAAAAGCAAAGATGCTTATGAACCAATCAAAACCTTTGAAGACCGTGAACGGGATTATATCAAAACAATCACTCCCGGTTCTATTTATAAAGTTGATCTTGATAACAGTCATCCTTTAGCTTTTGGTTACCCGAATTATTATTACACATTGAAGATGGATGATAATATTTTTGATTTCTTTACACCCGGCAGCGGATGGAATGTTGGTGTTATTAAGAAAGAAGGACAGATGGCCGGCTTTGTAGGTTCTAAATTAAAAGACCGTTTAAAAGATGGTTTGCTGTTTGGTGTACAGGATATCGGCCGTGGTTCGGTTGTTTATTTAACCGATGATCTGATGTTCCGCAGCTTCTGGGAAAATGGAAAGCTGATGCTGTGTAATGCGGTGTTCTTTTAAAGAAAATGAAGTTTAGTTTTAACAAAAATCCCCGAACCGGTCTCGGGGATTTTTATTTGGTTAATTCAAGAAAGAGTTTTCCACATTTTTGCGTGTTTGTAATGGTATTTGCGGTTTTCTGCAATTTTTTTATAACTTCATAGAAACCAGACTAATTGTTAAAGAAAGAAAGGCATGCCTTTATTATGCATCAACTCAACCTGCATAATAAAGTGCTGTCAAATAATTTGTGTACAGATATGCAGGTCTCCGAAGATACTGTCCGCAGAGATCTGCATGACTTATCTTTTGGAGGTAAGCTGATTAAAGTTCATGGAGGTGCTTTGTCTTTATCTTTCAGTGAGGTGCCATTCTCTTCAGAGAAGTTTTATTCCCACAAAAACAAAAAAGTAATTGCCGAAAAAGCGGTTAAACTTATCCGTAATGGAATGTTCGTTTTAACAAGCGGAGGTACTACCATTGTTGAAATGGCCAGATGTTTACCGCCTCAGTTGAAAGTAACGTTTATTACAGGCAGTATTCCTGCAGCAAAAGAATACCTCATGCATCCAAATGCAGAACTTATTATTATTGGAGGTAAGATTTTAAAAGATTCAAAAATTACGGCGGATGCAGAAGCAATCAGCAAAGTAAGACAGATCAATGCTGATTTATGCTTTTTAGGAATTAATGCGATTGATATTGCACATGGTATAACTGAAAATGACTGGAATGTTGTGCAGATGAAGAAAGAAATGATTGGTGCATCAACTAAAGTAGTCTGTATGACCATCTCTGAAAAGCTGGATACTTTTCAGCCCTTTCAGGTGAGTGAACTTAAACAGATAGATGTTTTAATAACTGAACTTAACCCTGACGATAATAAGTTGAAACCCTATTCAGATGCAGGGATTTATGTATTGTAAATTTTTTATTAACTAAAAATTGAGATTATGAGAAAAATTTTGAAATGGAAGGAAAAGATATTGATGCTTTTCCTATGGCTGCCTTTCCTTGTTATGGGACAAGACAAACCAATTTCAGGAACCGTACAATCTGAAGACAATGTTCCACTTGTTGGGGCAACTGTAACTGTAAGGGGTACTCAACGTGCATCTATTACCAGTTCAACAGGCACTTTCAGTATTGTAGCAAATAAAGGAGAGACAATTGTTATCAGTTATGTTGGTTATGAAACACAAAATATCAGGGTCGGTAACGCACTTACGTATTCTGTTAAGCTTAAATCTGTAAGTGGAAACCTGGGTGAAGTGGTTGTTACTGCATATGGAATCAGAAGAGAGAAGAAGTCGCTTGGCTATTCAACTCAAACGATTGCCGGCGAAGAAGTTTCAAAAACAAGGAGAGAAAATTTCATCAATTCATTAGCGGGCAGGGTAGCAGGTGCAACTATTACACCGTCATCTGGTGTACCTGGGGCTTCATCACAAATTGTTTTAAGAGGCGCAACATCAATAGGAGGCAACAATCAGCCATTGTTTGTGGTTGACGGGGTGCCATATGACAACCAAACACTGAACCAGGAAAGTCTTGCGAGTGGAAGTGTTACTCTTGGAAACAGAAATTCGGATTATGGAAACCGTGCAATGGATCTCAGCCCGGATGATATTGAAAATATTACGATCCTGAAAGGACCAGAAGCAACAGCTTTATATGGAGCTGACGGCGCTTCCGGTGCTATTGTTATTACAACTAAAAGAGGCCGGTCAGGTAAAACATCCGTTTCTTATGATAATTCTTTCAGAGTTGAAAAGGTGTACCGTTTTCCTGATGTTCAAAAAGTATATGGAAATGGTAATAATGGAATTTATGATCCAAATGCTATAGCAAATCCATTTTTAATACTTGGATCTGCTGCGGGTGCTGGTGTTCCAGCTGCATTTGGTCCTAAAAGAGGAATGGAGACAGGAAATGTAACTTTCGATAATGCAAAAAACTTTTTTCAAACTGGGTTTACACAACAGCATAACTTGAACGTGGAAGGCGGCAGCGACGCAGCTACTTACCGGTTTTCAACTAATTATACAAAGCAGAAAGGAGTTACACCCAATACTGGTTTTGAGAAATTTTCTGCACGGTTACTGGGGTCAACCAAAATAGGTACAAAAGCACGGCTGACAACAAGTATGAATTATGTAAGCAGTGAAACAAAAAAAGCAACAAAAGGTGCGGGTGGGTATTTACTGACATTGCTCACCTGGCCATCAACCCTTGATGTAAGAAATTTTCAAAAACCTGATGGCTCAAAAGTGCCAATTCGAAATATTACGAACTATGCATTAGAGTATGACAACCCTTTATGGGATGTTAATAAAAATCCGGGCATTGATAAGGTTGATCGTTTAACAGGTAATGTGAATTTGTCGGTTGAAGCAACGAAATGGTTAAACCTTACGGCTGTAACAGGGATTGATTATTATACACAGTACGGTTCACTTGGAGTTCATCCTCTGTCAAGATTTGGTGTAGCGGGAAATGGATTCTATTCACTTTATCAGCAAACCACCAGAAATTTCAGTAATACATTAAAAGCTACTGCAACAAAAAAATGGGGCGAATTCAGTAACTCGCTTACCGCAGGCTTCTACGTGGAAAATAATTACACAAAAATTGACGCACAAAAAGGTGAACGTTTCTACGAAAGAGATTTTATGGGAGTAAATAATACAGATCCATTATCCCGTGATGCAAAAACTACTATCAGTAATGTTAGAAAAATCAGGATGTTCGGCAATTATATATTGGGATATAAATATCTGTACCTTTCGTTGGCAGGCAGCAGAGAAGGTTCTTCAACATTAATGTCGAAGATTGTTGACAAAGATCCGTTCTTTAATTATGGTTCATCCTCTTTCAGTTTTGTATTCTCTGATATCCCTGCTGTTAAAAATGCATTACCATGGCTTGGTTTAGGTAAGGCAAGAATATCCTATGCAACAAGTGGAAAAAGCCCCGGCTCGCCTTATATCATTGATTACCGTTTTATCAGTCAAATTACTACTGGTGGCGGTTTTCAGTATGATTTTACAGGGAATAATTTCGATCTTGTTCCTGAGCGTTCTAACAACCTGGAATATGGGTTTGAGTTTTCAGCATTCAAAGGCAGATTAACCCTTGATGTAGCCCGCTACTCGATCATCAGCAAAAACCAGATTCTCGCAGCAAGGGCTTCCTACGGAACTGGATTTGTAATTAAGTATTTTAATGGAGGTGAAGTTGAAAATAAAGGTATCGAAATTCAATTAGGTGCTACTCCTGTTAAAACTGATATTTTCTCATGGAAAACAATTGTCAATTTTGATAAAAACGTCGGCATTGTTAATTCAATGCCTTCAGGACTTCCTACTTTCTATGATTCTGATACCTGGGTATTTGGAAACCTACGCTCACAATATTTTCCTGGAGCAAGACTTGGGAATCTTGCCTCAAATACTGTTAGAAAAAATAAAGCAGGTCAGGTGTTAATTAATCCCACCACAGGCTTACCTGTTCGTGATGATAATTTTGTTACTGTTGGAGACAGACAACCTGATTTTAAAATTGGCTGGATTAACACTATCAGCTATAAAGATTTCGATGTATCATTTAATATTGATATCCGTAAAGGTGGAGATGTGTTTAATGCAACGGAGTACTTTCTTTATTTAACAGGCTACAGTACAAAAACACTTGATCGAGAAACTCCAAGAGTAATTGAAGGTGTATTTCAGGATGGTTTTGAAAACACAGCTAATCCAACAAAAAATACAATTGCTGTAACACCTATGTACAATTCAGCATTTTACTCCAGTACAACAGCTGCAACCGAAGAAGATTTTGTGGAAAACGTAAACTGGATAAGGTTAAGGGATATCACAATCAGCTATACATTCCCAGCCAGGCTTTTACCAAAAAATCAATTTATTAAGACTGCTTCTGTTTTCTTTACCGGAACAGATCTTCTCATGATAACAAATTACAGTGGAGCTGATCCTTCTGTTAATGCTAACACAGCTTCAAACCGTGGTTTTGGCGGAGCAGGTATTGATTTTGGGGCATTAAGTATTCCAAGGGGTTTTAATTTTGGTATAGCCGTTAAATTCTAAAAAAAAAGTATATGAAAAAAAATATTATTTATTTTCTAACACTACTGCTTATCGGTTTCAGCAGTATCGGATGTAAAAAGTTTCTGGATATAAATTCAGATCCTGATACTCCTCAGCAACCGGACGCATCATCCGTATTTCCAGCTATGCTTTCTAACATACCAAGAGGTACTCAGTTTGATGCACGTTACGTTTCAAAATACATCCAGAATTTTGCTCAGAATGGTGCAAATAATGCATGGGATCTTCATAATCATCAGAATTATCCTAATCCTTCTGATATAGCAGGCGATATCTGGAGACAATGCTATTTTGGGCTAGGGGCCAACCTGAATTATATTATCGATAACGGAATCAGGAAAGGTCAGTGGGATTATGTAGGTGCTGCCTATACACTGAAAGCGCTCATGTTCCAGATGACTACAGATGAATATGGAGAGATTATATTTACGGAGGCGTTTAAAGAAAACACTTCACAATTTAAGTATGATGATCAGCAGGTAGTTTATAAAGGTGTGGATTCTTTGTGCCGTTTAGCGATTACTTATCTACAACGTTCAGATTTAAGTACTTCCAATACACTTTTGAGCAAAGGTGATTTTATTTATGATGGCAGTACTGCTAAATGGTTAAAATTCGCCTATGGAATTCTGGCCAGGAATTTTCATAGAATGACAAACAAAGCGAGCTATCAACCGGATTCTGTTATGTATTACGTTGACAAATCATTTGCTTCTGTTGCTGATGATTTTGTTGTTCCTTTCGATGCTACGAAAAATGATGACACTAATTTTTTCGGTACTTACAGAGATAACCTGACTACTTTTCGTCAAACTAAAATGATTGTTGGTTTGCTGGATGGTACAGCTTTTACAGGTAGTACTGTTAAAGCAAACAGAGATCCACGCATACGTCATATGTTAAGTATTTCAACAGATACATCCAATGGAAATGGTGGATACGGTGGATTGGAGCCGGGTTTAGCAGATCCTAATTCCGGCAATAAGCGTGTAGCAGTGCCTTTTGCCGATTCAATTTATGTAAACCCAAGTTCAAGCCGATTTGATCCATCAAGAGGTAAGTATTTGTTTAGAGATAAAGCAGTATCGCCTGTTATGAGCTATTCTGAATTACAGTTTATGAAAGCAGAAGCTGCGTTTAAAAAAGCGGGTGGTCCTGATGCTGTTTCCTACCAGGCTTATCTGAATGGTATCAATGGTCATTTTGATTTTATCAATCGTGCAACTTATCCCAGAAGTAATGTACCTATTTATAGCACCACTATCATTTCAGCCGCTGAAAGAGCAGCTTATCTTGCAAGCCCGAATGTAAAAAGCAGTGCGGCAACTTTAACTATTACAGATATTATGCTGCAGAAATATATTGCGTTGTGGGGCTGGGGATTTAATGAAACCTGGGTTGATATGAGGCGTTATCATTACAAGGATCTGGATGTAGCAACAGGATTACCTGTTTACAGAGGATTTATTACCCCAGCTGCATTGCCTGCAATTAATGGCGGTAAGCTGGCAACCCGTATCAGACCACGTTTCAATTCAGAATATGTATGGAATCTGGAAGAGCTGACAAGAATTGGAGCAACAGCAATAGATTATCACGTGAAAGAAATGTGGTTTAGTCAGCAATAATATTTAACAACTTTAAATTCAAAAAATGAGAAAGTATTTATTTGCAGAGATATATTATATACTGGCAGTTATTTTATTACTTCTTGCATCCTGTGATAAGAATGTATTAAATACTACGGAGGTTAACAGGTTAACCAATCAGGAGGCCCAGGTAAAAGTTGTTTTTACTACAGCATACAGATCGAACCCCAGTTATTATATTTATCTTAACGGTCAACGTTCAAGCAGTATAATAGGACCAACTTCAACTACTGCTCCAAATATTACACCTTTCCCGGGGGGAGGGTTAAATACGGGTGGTGGAAGTACTGCAGATTACCTTCGGATAGCAGCCGGTCAATCAACTGTTTCAGTAGCAGTCCCCAAAAAGGGAACTGTCACACCAGAAGATTCACTTCAACTTGCCACTTCGCAGAATACATATGAATCAGGGAAAAAGTATACTCTGTATTTTGCAGATACAAGTACGAATCTTACAAGTGTTTTGGTAGTTGATTCACTCAATGCTCCGGATTCGGGATTTACCAAATTTAAGTTCGTCAACCTTATGCCTGATGTAAGTGCAGGTTTGGATCTTTATATTGGAACCGTTAAAGTTGCCTCAGCAATTCCATATAAAGGTGTAAGCCCTTCTTTTGTTGTACCAACTAATAACACTTCAACTACCTGGGCAATCAGACCTGCAGGAGCCGCATCAACAACTACTGCCTTGGCAACTTATGCAAGTGCTTCCGCTTTAGCAAATCGACGGGTATTAACTGTTATTGCCAGAGGATATAATGCAATAACTACTGCTTCGGATATTAGACGGAAAACTATCTGTCTTGTTTTCAATCAGTAACATTTTAATAAAAAAGCTGCCTTAGGGCAGCTTTTTTTGATTTTCAGGTTGCCAGATACTATTTCAACTAAAACTGAAATAGTTAAATATATTCGCCGAACTAAACGGCTTTCAATTGAACAGAAAGGAACTGTCATTTATCCGACTTTCATTTATAATCAGTACAATCATCTGTGCGGTAAAATTTGTTGCCTACTTTCTTACACATTCACTGGTTATACTTTCTGATGCACTTGAATCAATCATTAATGTGGTTGCAGCAGCCTTTGCCTGGTACAGTATTTATTTGTCGAATAAACCACGTGATGCTGAGCATCCGTATGGTCATGGCAAGGTTGAATTCTTTTCCATTGGCTTTGAAGGGGCGATGATCCTGATTGCAGGAATTGGAATTTTGATCCAGGCAGCACTGTTTTATTTTAACCCGGTTCCGGTACATGAACTGAATACCGGTGCATGGTTAACCGCAGTAACAGGTACCGCCAATTTTGCACTGGGTTATTTGCTTGTTCAAAAAGGGAAACAGCAGAACAGCATGATTTTAAAAGGTAACGGCAAACATATTTTAAGCGACAGTTATACAAGCATTGGAGTCATTGCTGCCATCCTGCTCATCCTGCTCACCGGTTATGCATGGATTGATCCGCTGGCTTCAGTTGTTGCAGCTGCCATTATTATATATACAGGCATTAAACTTATGAACAAATCTGTTCGTGGGCTGATGGATGAGGTTGATATGAATGTTGTGGATGAACTGGTACTGATCTTAAAGAAGAACAGACATGCAAACTGGATAGATATGCATAACCTCCGGGTACAGCGGTATGGCAATTATTATCATGTGGATTGCCATGTAACCATGCCGTATTATTTTTCACTGGAAGAAGTGCACGATGAAATAACTATACTGGATAAACTGCTGAACGAAAGTTTTGAAAAGGGCAGTATTGAATTTTTTATTCATACTGACCCGTGTATTGAAAAGAGCTGCAGTTATTGTTTACTATCTGATTGTAAACTGCGCAGACATGAGTTTGTTCAACAAATTGAATGGAGCAGATCGAACTTACTACCCAACAAAAAACATTCCTTTCCTGAATAATCTATTCATCACTTTCATAACTGAAGCGTAATGGAGTGAGAGTTTCAATCAATGGTTTTACATGATAAATATTCCGGTTGAATTTATTGCCCAAAATGATAATGGTAACTCCTTCCGATATCAATCTGTAAAATGTGGCGTTGTTACCATGCCACCACCCGTTATGGTAAATAATTTTTTTATTGTTTGACAGAGTATACATTCTCCATCCCAGTCCATAGTTATGAATGCCGGGCCGTTCATTGCTGTAAGGAGTAAATGCAGAATCCAATGTTGCTTTTTTAAACAGGCGGTTTTCATACAGTGCCTGATCCCATTTCAGCAGATCAGTAACCGTACTGTAAATATTTTTATCGCCATAAGTCAAATCAAGATAAGTAAACGCTTCCTGCCGCCCGTTCCACATATAAGAAGGTGTGGCAGTTGCTGAATCATTCCAGTTAAATACATAACTGTGATTCATATGCAGCGGTTTAAAAAAAGTCTGATCAAGATAATCAGCATACGATTTACCCGATACTTTTTCAATAATCAGTGCCAGCAGAACAAAGTTGGTATTGCAATAATTGAAACGCCTGTTCATGGTAAACTGCAGATCGGGTTTATATTCAATCAATGTATTCAGTACATCTGCATTGGATATTTTTACTTTCTGATCCCAGTTGAATTTTTCAAGGTAATATCCATAATTGGGTAAGCCGCTCCGTTGACTCAGCAACATTTTCACCGTCATACCGGAATAAGGAAACTGCGGAAAAAATTTCTGGAGTGAATCGTTGATGTTCAGTTTGCCTTCTTCTGCCAGTTTCAATACAGCCATTCCGGTAAATGTTTTACTTGTAGATGCTATATGAAAAGTAGTTGAATCTGTAACAGGTTCTTTTTGCCCGATACGGACAGTGCCTGCATATTTTTGAAAAATGATATTGCCGTTCTTAGCCACAAGGAAACCTCCGTTAAAGCCCGTTCTGCCAAGAGCACTGTCATAAAACTTCTCTACTTTCTGGTAAATATTTCTGAACTCAATAGGGGATATTTTTTTAGGAGCAGGAATAGAAACTGTCAGGGAATCGTTTGCTGAGGTTTTATCAGTTGAAGAACTTCCACAGGATGTGAATGCAAATCCCGCAAGTATAATGATCGTTCGTTTGCTGAATAGTAAATTCATGAAGTTGGTTTTCCGTTTGGATTTATTGTTTCTTTTTAACTTCTGAACACATGAAAGTTGCTGCAGTCATGTTTCAGTTGGCTGTTGTAAACTATATTTGCGTTGCAAAATAAGCAAATAGCATATATAATCATGGCTGAAAAAAAATCGACAAGTTATCCCAAAGAAAAGATTAAGATCCTTTTACTGGAGAATATCAGTGAAACAGCGGTACAAAACATTAAAGACAGTGGTTATGCCAGTGTGAAAAAGCTAAGCGGCGCTTTAAGTGAAGAAGAGTTAATCAAAGAAATTAAAGATGTACACCTGCTGGGCATCCGTTCAAAAACAATGATCACCGAAAAAGTACTGGAAGCTGCCAATAAACTGCAGGCCATCGGTTGTTTTTGTATTGGTGTAAACCAGGTTAATTTAAAAGCGGCTACAACAAAAGGTGTGGTGGTGATGAACGCTCCTTACAGCAATACAAGGAGTGTGGCTGAACTGGTGATTGGGTTGAGTATTGTTCTTATCCGCCGGGTAATTGACAAGAACAAGGCTGCACATGAAGGTATCTGGAATAAGGATGCAAAAGGCAGTTATGAATTACGTGGTAAAACACTTGGCCTCATCGGCTACGGAAGTATTGGAAGCCAAGTAAGTGTTTTGGCGGAATCATTGGGAATGAAAGTGATCTATTATGATATTGTTACTAAGCTACCGTTAGGTAATGCAGAACAATTCAGGAACCTGAAGGATGTATTAAACCGTGCTGATATTGTTTCCCTGCATGTGCCGGAAACCAATCAAACAAAAAATCTCATCAATAAAACTACCCTGAAGCAGTTTAAGAAAGGGGCCATTCTTTTAAACTATGCGAGGGGAGAAGTAGTTGATCTGGATGCGTTGCGTGCAGCCATTCTTGATAAACATATTGCAGGTGCAGCTATTGATACGTTTCCATGGGAGCCTGAAAAAAACGGAGATCGTTTTGAAACACCTTTACAGGATTTGCCCAATGTAATTCTTACTCCGCATATTGGTGGAAGTACAGAAGAAGCACAGCAGAATATTGGTGAAGATGTAAGTAATAAACTCGTTCAGTATTTAGAAAAGGGAATCACCATTGGTTCACATACTGTTCCTGAATTGGCTTTGCCGATACAGGAAGGAACACATCGCATTTTACATATCCATAAAAATGTACCGGGTGTATTGAGTCAGATTAACACTCAACTCAGCAAACATAATATCAACATCCTCGGACAGTATTTAAAAACCAATGACCAGATAGGTTATGTAGTTCTGGATGTGGACCGTAATCTTTCTAAAAAAGCAGTTGAATTACTGAAGGAAGTGAAGGAAACGATTAAGGTGAGGATGGTGTATTAATCAAAATATTATTTCAGGGCTGAAGCCCGTCTTACTTCATTTATAACCCCGGCCTCAAGGCCGGGGTTATTTGTTTTAAGAACATTGGCTTTAATCACGGAATGACTAAATGAATATTTTCTGATATTTTCAATAATTATTGAAAATATCGTAACTTTACCCAATCAATCAATCAACCATGAAAATTTTAATACTTGGCGGCGGCTTTGGAGGCTTACGTTTGGCACGGCTTCTTAATAATAAACCGGGGTTTGAAGTAACACTGATCGACAAATTCAATTATCATCAGTTTCAGCCTTTGTTTTACCAGGTAGCTACAGCCGGACTGGATGCTTCGAATATTTCTTTCCCTTTACGCAAGGCTTTTCAAAACAGTAAGAATATTAAAATCCGCATGGCGGAAATACAAACAGTTGATACAGTCAATAAAAAAATAATCACAAACGAAGACAGTTATGGTTATGATTATCTCGTGATTGCTACAGGCGCTTCAACTAATTTTTTCGGAAATCAGCAATTAGAGAAATATGCTTTCCCAATGAAATCAACTGTGGAAGCATTGCAACTGCGGCATAAACTGATTCAGAATTTTGAAGATGCATTGCATAGCGATACTGCTGAAGATTTACAACGCCTAATGAATGTGGTTGTGGTGGGTGGTGGTCCAACAGGAGTGGAGTTAAGCGGTGCTATTGCTGAAATGAAAAAATATGTATTACCTAAAGATTATCCTGAACTTGATTTCAGTAAAATGAATATTTATTTGCTGGAAGGAACAGGCAAGACACTTGCTGCCATGAGTGAAAAAAGCAGCGAAGACAGTTTGAAGTACCTGCAAAGATTAGGGGTAACAGTAATGACTAATTCTTTAATGAATGATTATGATGGCAGAACAGTTTCTTTAAAAGATGGTCAAACCATTCAATCATCATTAGTAATATGGGCAGCCGGTATTAAAGGAAATGTTCCTGCCGGAATTGATCAAAATTTAATTGCAAAAGGAAACCGTATTAAAGTCGACCCCTACAATTATGTACAGGGAACGCCGGAAATATTTGCCATTGGTGATATTGCTTATATGGAAGATGCAGCTTTTCCAAGTGGTTTGCCACAAGTGGCACCTGTTGCTATTCAGCAGGCAAGTTTACTGGCTGAAAACTTAACAAGGATTCAGCAGGGAAAAATATTGAAAGAATTTCATTACAAAGACAAAGGTGCAATGGCAACCGTTGGCAGAAACTTAGCAGTGGTAGATGTACCTAAACCTAAATTACATTTCGGTGGTTTCTTTGCATGGCTCATCTGGATGGGATTGCATTTAATGCTGATACTTGGTGTAAAGAACCGCTTCTTTGTATTCAGTAACTGGCTGTACAATTATGTTACTTATGATCAGAACCTTCGTTTGATCTTTAAAGAATTTTACCGTGTACCCGATAAATCATTAAAATGAAACCCTTCCTTACAGCTGAATGGCGCAACCTGATTATGATGAACTATGCTGTGCCGGACGAAATTCTTTTACCTTATTTGCCAAAAGGAATAGAGCTTGATCATTTTGAAGGAAAATGCTATGTGAGCTTTGTTGCTTTTCATTTTCTGCAAACAAAAGTGAAAGGAATTGGATTTCCGTTTCACCGAAACTTTGAAGAAATCAATCTGCGCTTCTATGTAAAGTATAAAGAAAATGGAACCTATAAAAGGGGCGTTGTATTCATCAGCGAACTTGTACCGAAGCGAATGATAAGCTGGATTGCAAAATTGATTTACCAGGAACAGTACGACTATACACCCATCAGCAGCTCAGTTACAGGAACAACTAAACGAAGTCTTTACTTCAACTGGGGTAAGAAAAAACAATATGAATTAACGGTTGAAACCGGAATGAACACCGAACCAATTAAAAACGGCAGCAATGAAGAATTCATCTTTGAACATTACTGGGGTTATACAAGTTTGAAAGGTAACAGAACCGGAGAATACCGTGTTGCACATCCCCGATGGAATGTTTATCCTGTTACTGATTACAGAACAACAGCTGATTTCGGAGTTATGTATGGCAATGAGTTTTCATTTCTGAACAGGGCAGAGCCTGATTCTGTTTTTGTTGCCGAAGGTTCAGCAGTAAGTGTTTATGAACGGAAGATTATTCATCAGTAATTTCAATTGTCTTTACTTTCCCTCCAGGCAGTTATCCTCAATACTGTGCAAAAAAATGAGAAAAAGAATATTTTTTAAGTATTATCTTTTATCACTCATTTTTTCATTTTAAAACCAAAATCATGAACACAAACAAATTTCTCATTGGAGGTATCATTGGTGGTGTCGCTAATTTCCTCCTTGGATGGTTGATTTATGGCATGTTGCTGATGAGTTTTATGCAAACACACAGCAATAACAGTTCCGGTGCTTTCCGTGCCGAAACTGATATGGTTTGGTGGGCGATGATTGCTGGAAATCTTGCTATGGGCTTCCTGTTTTCTTACATTCTGAACAAAAGCAATGTAAGCTCAGCTGTTTCTGGAGCCACTACAGGTGCAATTGTTGGTTTACTGATGAGCATGGCAATTGACATGATTATGTATGCCCAGCTAAACCTGTGGGATACAACTGCAATGGCAGTTGATATTGCCGCTTCTGTTGCTATCTCTGCAATTGTTGGTGCTGTAATTGGAGCCTATCTGGGAATGGGTAAAAAAGCTGCCTGATGATTGTTTGCCTGAAAAATACTGATGAGGTGATATGTTAACATATCACCTCTTTTATTTCAAGTGCTTTAAAATCTTTTTTGCCCTTGAATGAAAAGCAGCTGTTTCATAATCCCAGCGTTCTTCAATGATCACTTTCAGTTCATGCTTTATTTCCGGGTATTGTTTTGATAAGTTTTCCAGTATGGTTAACGAAAATGCTTTTACTGCAATTGCTTCCTGTACATCTGTAATAAAACCAAAACAGGTATTCATCACTTCACCATGGAGTTTTTCAGGAATGGGAACTTCCTGTAAGAGTCGCACAATGTTTCTTTTAACTGCATTATGGAGTTTTTCTTTGCGAAGCGTTTTTACAAGAATAGGTAAATGTTTTTTTACCAGCTGAGGGTGTGCAATGGCTGCGTAACTTAATGGCCATCCTGCACGTTGTATTACACGGTATTCATCATGCAGAAATAATTTTACCAGTTCATCAAAGCGTTGCTGAGAATCGCCAATCCATTCAACAATTTTTGCAGCCTGTGCTTTTGAATGTTCTGCCAGTATTTCAGAACGGAGGTTCATAGCTGTTATAAGTTTCCAGAGCCAATAATGTTTTCCTGATCTCTTCTTCATCCGCCATCACTAATTTCATTTCTTCTTTCATTAACGAATTGATGTAATTCATTTTTGTTGAAACCAATGTTCGTGCTGATGTATGAAATTCAACAGCTCTTGTTTTTTGTGCCAGTTCCTGAATTGTGTTACTTCTTACTCCACTGCCCGGCATGATAATGATACGATTGTCAGCAGCATCTATTAATTGAGTAAGCATTTCAGCTCCTTCAGTAACATTGGGCGTTAATCCAGATGTGAGCACACGTTCACAACCAATATCAATTAATGTTTCCAGTGCTTCGAATGCATCTCTTGTCCGGTCGAATGCACGGTGAAATGTAACACCCAATGGATGTGCCAGCTCAACTAACTCAGCACTTCTTTTTGCATCAACAGTTCCATCTGCATTCAGCAAACCAATTACTACTCCATCACATTCCAGTTCTTTGCAACGCAGAATATCTTCTTTCATGATTTCAAACTCATCGTCGTTGTAAAAAAAATCACCACCTCTTGGACGGATCATTGGAAACAGATCAATGGAAACATGTTCCCTTGCTTTTTTTAAAAATCCATAAGATGGAGTAGTGCCGCCTTCGCCGGGATTATCACATAATTCAATACGGTGTGCGCCTGCCTGTTGAATGAGTAAACAACTTTCAATGTTAAAGGCAATGACTTCTAATTTATAGATCATAGAATTATTCTGATGTTGAGTTTATAAGAAGGTTTTCAAGTCCCCTTTAGGGGATTTAGGGGAACCAGCTTTTTGCATCAATAGATTTTTCCAGTTCTTTCGTTCTGATGGCCATCGAAAAATTCTTCATCACTGAATAGCCACCATATTCACCTTTCTTATTAACGGCAATAAATCCTACCTGCACATTTTTTGCATTAACGCCATTGTTTTTTACAATCCTTCTTACTGCTTCTTTACAGGCAGCTTCCGGACTTGCTCCATGCCGCATCATTTCCACCACTGTATGTGCACCGCAGATCTTCACCACTTCTTCACCAACACCAGTTGCAGTGGCGGCGCCTACTTCATTATCAACAAATAAACCTGCACCAATAATCGGCGAATCACCCACACGGCCACGCATCTTAAATGCCATACCGCTTGTAGTACATGCACCGCTGAAATTTCCATCTGCATCCATTGCAATCATTCCAATCGTATCGTGATTTAATGCAGCTACTGGCCATGGGTAGGGTTCCTGTTCATTTTTTTGTTTCTCCAGAATTTTTGGAATGGTCATTGGATCATACTTCGATGTCTTCAACCAATCTCTCCATGCTTTTTCACTTTCAGGAGTAAGCAGGTTTTCTTTTTTGAAACCTTCCGTTAAAGCAAACTGCAAAGCTCCTTCACCAACCAGCTGTACATGCGGCGTTTTTTCCATCACCAATCTGGCGACTTTAATAGGATGCATAATATGTTCAATGGCCATTACAGCGCCACAGTTTCCTTTTTCATCCATAATGCAGGAATCCAGTGTAACTTTTCCATCACGGTCGGGATAGCCGCCGTAACCAACACTTACATCAGTCGGATCAGCTTCGGGAATCATTACACCTGCTTCCACTGCATCCAAAGCACGACCGCCTTTACTTAATATTTCCCATGCCGCTTTGTTGGCTTTCATATTAGGTGCCCAGGTTGAGATAACCAAAGGGCCTTTGCCTGCTTCAATAGTGCCTGCAAAACCTTTGGTTGATAAAATTGCGGTTGAAAGCCCGGTAAGCTGGATAAATTTTCTTCTGTTGAGCATTGCCTGCATATTAATGAGTGGTGAATGTAGGATGATTTTGATTTTTTTTCATACCCGGTTAAACCTTGTTGAAAAGTCTTGGTCTGTTAACAAGTTCCGATACCATAAAGAAGACAGAAATCGGAGAAATGGCCGTTTCTAACACCCTAAACCCTAT
>JBEBHT010000032.1:0-19491 GCA_040081135.1 Lacibacter sp.
GAATACCAATGCCGAGGTTAACATAGTAACCATCTTTCAGTTCCCTTGCAATGCGTTGTGCGATTTGTTCTTTTGTTAAAGCCATAAGCCCCTAACCCCTAAAGGGGAATATTTTGTTTCGTTATAAAAATAAAATTCTATCATTAAAATTTTTACAGTTGCATTTAGGCGGGAAGTTACCGGTTCCCCATTTAGAGGGCGGAGGGGGCTTTTCTTGTTGTTCTCTGTTCAATCCTCTTTTCATAATTACTTCCCTGGAAAATCCGGTGTACATAAATACCGGGCACATGAATTTCATTTGGATGAAGCGCACCTGCTTCCACTAATTCTTCCACTTCAGCAATGGTAATTTTTCCGGCCATGGCCATTAACGGATTAAAATTTCTTGCGGTGTCTTTGAAAATTAAATTCCCCATTGTATCACCTTTCCATGCTTTTACAATAGCATAATCAGCATCGAATGCATACTCAAGTAAATAATCTTTCCCGTTAAAGTTTCTGATTTCTTTTCCAATGGCGACTTCTGTTCCAACTCCGGCAGGAGTATAAATAGCAGGCATACCATAACCGGCAGCCATACAACGTGTAGCTAAGGTTCCCTGCGGAATGAGTTCAACTTCCAGTTCACCGCTCAACAGTTGCCGTTCAAATTCAGCATTCTCTCCAACATAAGAAGAGATCATTTTTTTTACCTGCTTTTGCTTCAGCATTAAACCAATGCCAAAATCATCAACACCTGCATTATTGGAAATACAGGTAAGGTTTTTAACCCCTTTCTTAACTAATGCTGAGATACAATTTTCCGGAATACCGCACAATCCAAATCCACCGAGCATGAGAGTTGCTCCATCGGAAATATCATTGATTGCTTCACCGGCAGTTGAAACAACTTTGTTCATAACACAATCGTTTCTGTAAATGTAATGGAAGATGATGAATTGCTGATTCTCTGTTTATTACTCTTCCTGCTTACATTTCTGTGCCGGTTAAATTCAGGCGGCGTCTAAATATTCTTTTAATTCTTCCAGAACAATTTTTACTGAATGATCTAATTCTGCCACCAGCACACTCATCTGTTCTTTTTCAGAAGGCTTCGTCATATCAGCTTTTTCCAGCTGTCTTACCTTATTTGAAACAATTTCTTTTACTCCCAGAATTCCCAGGGTAGTTTTCATATTATGTGCCACTTCTTTTACCCGTTCAGCATCTTCAGCGGCAAATGAATCCTGTAATTTTTTTACTTCGGTTGGCAAGAGATCAGCTGCTTTTAACAGCACTTCTTCTACATATTCTTTACTGCCTCCTGTTATGCGTTCGAGGTATTCAATGTTGATCAGTTTTAACTGCGACGGAGTTGGCAATGCATTCCAGTCTTTATAATATTCCAGCAGTTCAAACAGTTTTACATCATCTATTGGTTTGGTGAGATAAGCATTCATCCCTGCATGGATACTGGCTTGCTGTTCTTCGGGCTGGCTGAATGCACTTAAACCAATAACCG
This sequence comes from Lacibacter sp., assembly GCA_040081135.1. GTDB lineage: Bacteria > Bacteroidota > Bacteroidia > Chitinophagales > Chitinophagaceae > Lacibacter. The sequence goes on from JBEBHT010000032.1 coordinate 1,502, forward strand.
GAGTTTGTATTTTTAATTCAGCCCTGATTTTTCTTGTTGTTTCAATTCCGTTCAGATGCGGCATCTGCACATCCATGATAATAAAATCGTAGCTGTTATACTTCAGCATTTTTAATGCAACCAATCCATTCTCTGCTTTTTCAAATGAGTAATTATGCTCTTTTAAAATGAAGCCAAGTAAATCACGGTTCATTTCATTATCATCTACAATTAAAATTTTCAGCTGCTCGTTTCTTTCATCATCTTCCTCTATTACTTCAATTTCTTCTGCCAGTGTATGTATTTCAACATTGGTATCAATGAAATAAGGCAACAGCACTTCAAACTTTGTTCCCATACCAGGTGAAGAAACGGCGGTAATAGTTCCACCCTGCATTTCCACCAGTTGTTTTACAATGGGCAACCCAAGTCCAGTTCCGAAATATTTTTTCTGCAATCCTGAATCAACCTGGTAGAAACGTTCAAAAATATGAGGCATTTTCTTTTCGTCAATACCAATTCCAGTATCAGAAACAATAAACTGGAGCCATGCTTTTCCTTCAGTTATTTTTCCCAGTTTCACCTGTACTTTAATACTTCCGCTATCTGTAAACTTGATGGAGTTACCGGTTAAATTCACAAGCAGTTGCATCAGTTTCTTTTCATCGCCCAGCAAATGAACAGGCACCTGCTCATCTTTTTCAATAATTAACAGCAGATTTTTACTGTCTGCACGGTTTTGTATTACGTTCTTCAGATTACTCAATACATCATTCAGCGCAAATGGTTCTTTTGAAAACTGTATATAGCCTGATTCAAGTTTCGAATAATCGAGTACATCATTGATTACTTCCATCAACAGGTTACCGGAAACTTTCATGGCATAGATCCATTGCTTTGTTTCCTGGTTATGATCTTTTTTCAGCAGCAGGTTTGTATAACCGATAATGGAATTTAAAGGTGTACGTAATTCATGTGTAACATTTGAAATAAACTGATCTTTTACCATCAATGCGCTGTGTTCTTTTTGAACAGCAATGGAAAGACTGTTATTTAACCGGTTTGTTTCAATCATTTTATATAACACCAGAAAAGCAATCAGCAGCATAAAAACCAAAGAGATCAGGTTCCATTTCTTATCAAGGTTCAGCATGGATGTTCTTTCTGAGGCAATAGCAAGGTTCAATGACGAAATTTTCGAACTCATTGTGTTCACCAACTCTTGTGCTCCATAAGAAAGCTCTGAAAGATTCCGTTTGTTTTCTCCGCCATTTAAAATCTCCAATGCTTTCCCTGCTCCTTTGGCAGTGTATGTTTCAAGAATTTCGTTATTAAGTGCAAGCCTGTTTTTTGCTTTATGAATAAAAATATTAACCAGGTATTTTGGAACATACACCGCATAGCTTGTCTTTATCAATTCTAGGTTTCCCCCAACGATTGTGCTGTTGTTCTTAAATTCTTCCAGCTTTGCTGAATCGCCGGTTTGAATAAACCGTTCAAGACTGTGATCTGCCTGTGAAATCAAAAACATCGTCTTTTCTACAACCTGCTGATACTTTTGCTGCAGAATAACTGAGTCGTTTTTTGCATTGTGATCCTGAACCGAATGAAGAACTTTCAACTCTATGATATAGTTCACAGCAATGCCAACAAATAAAACAAGAATAACTGCCGAAAATGCGAGAATCTGCTTAAGACGGGGATTTCCCTTGAATGAAGAAAGTACTGGTTTCATAGAATTGGATTGTAGGATATTATACTGAAATGAAAAATTAGGGATTTTCATTGTAAAATCCAATCAAAAAGAATTGATTTTCAGATAATAACTGAAAATAAGCATGAATTATGGCTTATTTGATCATTCTCCAGCACCAGCGCCTGAGTTTTCCCTCAAAATCAAAGGGAGTGGTTGCCTTGGTTATGTCATTGATTACCGATGCCTGGATGGCTTCTATATGAAGTTCAAACCTGGTGGCATTATTGCTGAAATACAAAACTCCGCCCGGTTTCATAGCCCTGAATGTTTGATTAATCAGCTCAACATGATCCTTCTGAATATCCAGGAAATCCTTCATCTTTTTACTGTTGCTGAATGTTGGCGGATCCATGATCACAAGATCAAATGTATTCGGTGTGAGAGTTTGCAGGTATTGCTTAACATCAGCCACCTCAAATTTGTACTTTCTGTGATCAACGAGAAAATTAGCTTCGAAGTTTTTCTTTGCCCAATCAATATATGTGTTGGACAGATCAACGGTTACTACTTCTTCAGCTTCCCCAGCAGCTGCATATACACTGAACGATCCGGTATAAGCAAAGAGGTTGAGCACTTTTTTTCCTTTGGCTTCATCCATCAGCATTTTTCTTGTAATGCGGTGATCGAGGAACAAACCGGTATCAAGATAATCGGAGAGATTTACTAAAAACTTCAATCCATTTTCTTCCACTTCAAAAAACTCTTTCTCTTCATTTACTTTCTGATATTGCGATAAACGATCTGTTTTTCTTCTGCGTTCTTTCGTATAAATATGTTCATCAGCAATCTGCAGTACATCAGTAATAACTGCTGCTGTTCCATTCAGCCAATCCAAATGTTCCTCTTCTGTTAAATGATGTTTGGCCCTGTACTCACTCAAACAAACTTTCTCTCCATACACATCAATGCTTACAGGGAACTCAGGCAAATCTTTATCATACAAACGGTAACAGGATACATGCATACGCTTCGCCTGTTTGCTCCGGTGCTTATACACTTTTGCCAAACGGTTCTGAAACATCTGTAATTTTTCTGTAAGCATATTCAATTATAAAGCTAATAAGCTGCATCCACGTATATCGCTGTTGTCCATCCTGCCCAACACCCTGAAACTTCCATCTTCATACACTTCGCCCACATCATCTGTTGCAATAAAGCAACAGGAATACAAATTAGCAAGGTCGATAATATTTAATGCGCCCTTTCCACTTGTATGCATCTGTAAGGGATCATCTTCATCTCTTACCAGTACTTTCATCCATGGCGGACAATGAAATAATCCATCCCCTGTTGAATAAGCCTGGCTCAGCAGTTCTGTCATTCCATATTCAGAATGAATTGTTTTTACTCCAAAGCTTTTTTTAAGTGCCTGATGTACTTCTTCTCTTGTCAACTCTTCCCTCCTTCCTTTCATTCCTCCAGTTTCCATAATGGTTGTATTATAACAATGCAGTTGATATTTCTCTGCAAAATCAAGCAAGCCAAACGTCACCCCTATTAACATCGTTTGCTGTCCGTTTGTTTCAAGAAGTTTCAGTGTATCGTACAATTTATCAAATTCGTTGAGATAAAACCCGTTGTTGAGATGCTGACTTTCGTCCATCAGGCGCTTCACCATATATACCAATGAAGAATGGCTGCGTTCTAAATAAGAAGGCAACAGCCCGATAAAACACCAGTTTTCGGGGCTACCATACTGCAGTTGAAACGCATTGAAAAAAGAATCTTCATACACGGCAAGGCTTTTTACAGCATGTTTGCTTTGAACAGTTTGTGATGTGCCGCTGCTTTCAAAAACAGCTTCTGGCTGAAAAGTGGTGGATACTATGTTATGTGTTTTGAAAAACCCTATCGGTAAAAAAGGGATCTGCTGATCAGAGGGCACTTTCTCCACATCAACCTTCAATGCTTTACAGAAAGACTGATAAACAGCATTGCTTTCATATTGAAAATGGAATGCATTATGTGCTGCCGTGCTGAAATTAGCGGCATTAACTTCAAAAAGATTGTTAACAAAAGGAGGAATCAATTTTTTAATGCTGTATTAATGCTTAAATTTGAAATAAGAACAATTCCGAATGAGAGCAAAACTATTATTTCTTTTGATACCTGTTGTTATTTTAGCCGCCTGTGGTAAAGATAAATATGAGACCAAGCCCAAGCTTGAATTAAAAGAAATAAAACCAAGCAGCAAAGTTGTGAACCAGGGAGAAGTACTCACTTTCGACTTTTTGGTATTTGACAAAGAAGGTGATGTAAAGGATAGTATTTTTATGGAAACAAGCCATGTTGGAGTACCTGCCTGTGGCGTACCGCCCGATACATTGAAATATTCAATTCCTGCTTACCCAAGCACAACAAACAGTAAGGCTAATTTCAGAATTCAGTTTGAATATGGCACAAACAACACTGGTTTTGTAATACTTTCTGCCGCATCATGCTCCCCACCCCGGAATGATACTTCTGTATTTAAATTTTGGGTTAAAGATAAAGGGGGAAATATAAGCGATCCCGTTTCAACAGATAGAATTGTTTTAATTCGATAGAAGAATTAATCTTGTTTAAACCTCTTTTTCGCTTTTTCTTTTTTCATCATATTGTAATTGCATTATGTGCAGCTGCACTATGTATACAAACGAAATTGTTTTACTCTCTTTTTGATTATCCTCTTACGCTGATTTCATTTGTATTCTTTGCAACCCTGCTGAGCTATAATGTTCATTTTACTTTAGCCGCACAAAAAAGCACATCAACAGATCAACTGCTATGGTTTCACCGAACAAAAACCTTTACACTAATTTTTAACCTGCTTACCCTTCTTGCTACGCTTTGGTTCTGGTGGAAGATCAGAGAGATTACAGTACTCATTCTTATTTCGATACTAATCAATGCAAGCTATACAGCTCCACTGCTGTTAAAGAAACCCATTAAGCTGCCCTCGTATCTTACGTTTATCAAAAGTTATTTTATCGGCTTTGTATGGTCGTATGCAACTGTTGTGCTGCCCCTTGCTTTCTTTCATGTAGAACCGGAGCTGAATGAAATTTTTCTTTTTATCAGCCGTATTCTAATGGTAGCATTAGCCACCATGATCTTTGATTACAGGGATAAACTCCGTGATTTTGAATCAGGCGTACATACTCCGGCCAACCTGATGAACGAAAAACAGTTTACCGTTTTCTTTTTGATCAATGTATTGATCTATCTCTTCACCGTTGTGTTCCTGGCATACCGTTTTCATAATTCCGTCCACCTTCTCCAAATCATTCCGGGCCTGGTATTAATTTACCTGCTACGGGAATCAAAACGGCAGGACAATGATCTGTTTTATCTCGGCTGGGTTGATGGTGTACTGATCCTTTCTTCCCTGTTGAGTTTATTCCTGCTGTTTTAATTACATTTGCTAAAACCATGAACGATGGCAAAAGCAACAAAAACAGCTAAGAAGAAATCAATACTCACCGCTGCTTCACTCGACTTTCTGAAAAATTATCATAACACCCATTCACCTGTTGGTTTTGAAACCAGCGGACAGAAAGTGTGGCTGGAATATATTAAACCATATATCGACACACATTTTACTGATTCCTATGGAACAGCAGTTGGTGTAATTAATCCTGAACATGCATTTAAAGTAGTGATTGAAGCACATGCGGATGAAATCAGTTGGTTTGTAAACTATATCACAGCTGATGGATTGATTTATTTGAAACGTAATGGAGGTGTTGATCACCAGATTGCTCCCGCAAAACGTGTATTGATCCATGGTAAAAAAGGAATGGTGAAAGCCGTATTTGGATGGCCTGCCATTCATACACGCCACAGCAGTCCCGATGCAAAAGAGCCACAACCAAAAGTTGACAACCTTTGGCTTGATTGCGGTGCAAGAACGAAAAAAGAAGTGGAAGCATTAGGTATTAAAATAGGATGTGTTGTTACGTATGAAGAAGGCTTTGATGAACTCGCACATGACTATTATATTGCCCGTGCATTTGATAACCGCATTGGTGGTTTTATGATTGCTGAAGTTGCAAGACTGCTGAAAGAAAACAAAAAGAAACTTCCTTTTGGATTATATATTGTAAACGCTGTACAGGAAGAAATTGGGTTACGTGGAGCAGAAATGATTGCCCGCAGAATTAAACCCGATGTTGCCATTGTAACTGATGTAACACATGATACAACCACTCCTATGATCAGTAAGATCGTTGAAGGAGATATCAGTTGCGGTAAAGGTCCATCGCTTGCAACTGCACCTGCTGTTCACAATAAGCTTCTCGATTTTGTAGCTGATATTGCAGAAAAGAAAAAAATTGATGTACAGTGGCGGGCACTGAGCCGCAGTACAGGAACAGATACCGATTCATTTGCTTATGCGAATGATGGTTGCCCTTCAGTACTGATCAGTATTCCTTTACGTTACATGCACACCACTGTTGAAATGCTGCATAAAAGTGATATCGAAAATACCATTCACCTGATTTACGAAACACTGCTTGCGTTAACGCCAAAGACCAATCTACGTTACTTATGATGCAGTTATTATACCTTGATCCCGGAAGCGGCAGTTACCTGATACAGGTGATCATTGCTGCTGCATTGGGTGCATTATTCTATTTCAAGAGTGCATGGAACTGGATCAAAAGTTTCTTCAGTAAACCAAAACCGGAAACAGAAGAAGAAGAAAAGAATGAATCAACTGATTAATCATCATCCTGCTTCGTTCCGTGATCCATCCGGTTTTATTTATGAAAAAGATGGAACTGTTTACAGATTTGTCTCATCTGTTTATCAACCGCATTATGAGCTTTTGCAATCCTCAGGACTTGCTCCAGAATTAATCAAGCAACATTTACTGCTCTCATTTACAGAAGTAAATGAAAATCATACAAGAAGAACTGACTGGTATAAGACATTACAACCGCAGCCGATCCCTTTTATTTCCTATGCTTGGGAGTGGAGTTTTGAACAGTTGAAAGATGCTGCGTTAGCTACACTTTCAATTTGTAAAGCTTCTTTAAAAAAAGGGATGATCTTAAAAGATGCTTCTCATACAAATATTCAGTTTGTAGATGGCAAAGCAAAACTGATAGATACGCTTTCATTTGAAACATATGCAGAAGGTGAATCATGGATTGCATACCGACAGTTTTGCGAATGCTTTCTCAATCCTTTGCTCCTTGCGGCACATAAGGGTCTTGAAGCACATAAATTACTGCTGAGCTATCCCGATGGAATTCCGGCGCAGTTAACTGCGCAACTCCTGCCTTTTAAAACAAAGCTCAATCCTGTTGTATACCTGCATGTGCATTTACATGCAAAACTTTCAGGGAAGAAAACTGTAAAAGAAACGAAACCATCAAAAAAAGTATCCTTAAAAAATATTGAACAGATTGTTCAGAGTCTGTACGATTGTATTAAAGGGTTTTCACTCCCAGAAACAACAACAACCTGGAATAATTATTACGAAGAGACTATACTGAGCGCAAACTATCTTTCTGAAAAAAAGAAACTGGTTTCATCATTTCTTGAGAAGATGAATTATAACACGGCTATTGATCTTGGTGCAAATGAAGGCGAGTTTTCTTTACTCTGTAAAAAAGAAGCTCTTGTTGTTGCAACAGACTTTGACAGTACCTGTATTAATTCATTTTATACATTGCTGAAAAAACAAAAGCAGAAGAATATATTACCACTGGTAGCTGATCTTACCTATCCATCTCCGGCTATGGGGTGGATGAATACTGAACGTCCTGCTTTTTTCAGCCGCAAGAAATTTGATGTAGGTTTTGCACTGGCACTGATTCATCACCTGGCAATTGCAAAGAACTTATCGTTTGATCAGCTTGCTCAATTCTTTGCAGAGTCATGTAATCAGTTGCTGATTGAATTTGTACCAAAGGAAGATCCGAAAGTAAAAGAAATGCTTACCTGGAGAAAGGATATTTTTGAAACATATACAGAAGAATATTTTCAGACAGTATTTGAAAAGTATTTTGCATTGAAAACTAAAATATTGGTTCCAGGTTCAGTAAGAGTGCTATATCACTTTCATCAACAACAGTAAACCACACAGCTTATTCATGAAGGAAAAGCTATTATCAGCTCTGCAGAAGAAACCATATTTCCTGGTTTTATTGCCGTTGTTTTTTATTGCACATGGATATAATGATTTCTTTGGCTTTTTCCCTTTTCAATTCGTTCTGCTGAATTTTATTGCTGCTCTTTTTGGTGCTGCAGCTTTATACCTTCTTGCTGCTGCTTTATTCAGGAAGAAAGAAAAAAATGCTTTGTTTGCATTCTGGCTGTTATTGATCATCCTTGTATTTGGAACAATACATGATTTGCTGAAAAAAATGTTTAATGCAGGCTTCTTCAGCAGCTATACATTTCTTCTTTCTTTCTTATTACTCTTAGTTGTCCTGCTTCTCATATTTCTGAAGAAAAGAAAATCATTGTTTGCCCGCTCGTTTCAGTTCCAGAACCTGCTCTTTTTATTTCTGATTTCCTACGAATTGATAGATGGAATCAGGCTGTTCAGCAAATTCAAAAAGGGAAGTAACTTTCTTGATAGCAGGTTTAATACATTCAATAACTTCACTCCACAAAACCAGGTTCCTGATTCAGCTAAACCTGATATTTACTTCCTTGTGTTTGATGCCATGCCATCAACTAAAGCAATGAAAACAAGTTGGAATTATGATAACAGTTCGTTGGATAGTTTTTTGCTCAATGAAAATTTCTATATCAGCCATGATTCAAAAAGCAATTATAATCTCACCGTATTATCTATTAGCAGTACGCTAAATATGGATTATACGCCGCCGGTTGATCTTTATCAAGATGAAACGAAAATGTATTTCAAGGCGTCTTCTTCAATTACTGACAACTCTTTAACAAGAATTCTAAGAAAAGAAGGTTACAGCATTTATCAGTATCAGTCAATCTCATTCACTAATAAAGACTGGGATGGAAATCTTTTTTTTAGCGATATGCTTTATATGAATTATTTCTATAAAACATTGCCGGGGCGTATTTACCGTGACCTTGGCTGGAATCTTTCAAGGTTAAACCTGAAGGTAATTGATGATTTTACATTTTGGAAATATGCGAAAAGAAATAAGCAGGCGGAACACGATTTGCATACAACCGTTGATCTTGTTAAAAGCAGCTGTTCAATTAACAAGATCAAGCCGCAATTTGTATACGCACATTTTCAATTGCCGCATGACCCGTATGTGTTTGATAGTACCGGAAAACGGAAGGCGACTGAAAAAACAATACTACTAACCGAAGCAGATCAGCAGCAGGCTTTTATTGACCAGATAAAATTTGCAAACCGCCTCATTGAAGAGCTAGTTTCCTATATTAAAACCAACAACAAAAAAAATACAGTCATCATTCTGGAAGGAGATCATGGATACCGCAATATTTACGGCGAAAAAGGATATATGATTTTTGATAACTTGAACAGCATTTATTACCCCGATGGTGCTTATGAAACTCTTTACCCTTCCATCAGTCCTGTGAACAGTTTTCGCTCAGTGCTGAATAAATTCTTTGCATCAAACCTTCCTTTATTAAAAGATAGCAGTATTTTCATTCCTTATACATTACCTGGAGAAAAATAGCAGTATGAACCTGTTCTACCAACAAGCAAAAAAAATTCTCAAAACCTGGCCGTTCTTTCTATTGTTACTGCCTGTTTTTTTTATTTACAGCGGGTACAACGAATTATTCGGTTTTCTCAGTGTAAAATTTATTCTTCTTAATTTTCTTTTTATTATAACAGGTACATTGCTTGTATTAGGCATAAGCTTCCTGATTTTTAGAAAAGGAGCAAAAGCTGCAATTTTCACATTCTTCTTCTGCCTTATATGCCTCACCTTTGGTTACCTGCATGATAGTTTGAAGCAGTTAAACCTGTCTCCTTTTCTTACTAAGTTTACAGGTATACTACCAATTCTTTCACTGCTTTTTGTGATCCTGATAATTTACCTGTATAAAAGAAAAAGCGGATTCGCTGAACTTTACTTTTTCTTAAATCTGCTTTTTGTGATCCTGATTTTATCGGAAATACCCAACAGTGTTAAACGATACAAGCTGGATGAAAGCGTTCATAACCTCATTGATTTCAGGTTTAATGCTTTGAATGAATATAATCCACCACAAAAAACATCCGATTCCTTAAAGCCTGATATCTATTTTCTCGTGTTCGATGCTATGGCATCATCAAAAAGTTTACAGGAAAATTTTGGAAAGAATAATTCTCAGCTCGACACATTCCTTCTGCGGCATGGCTTTTATGTTGCTGCAAATGCAAAAGCAAATTACAATTGGACTATTCATTCACTCAGCAGTACATTCAATATGGATTATTTGCCAAACTGGATTGCCCCGGTTATGAATGATCCTAAAGCGTATTTCTGGGGCTCGGCCTCCATCCTCAACAATTCGCTTTTTTCAATCTTAAAAAAAGAAGGTTATCAAACGAAAAGTTATCAGCCTGTTTCCTATGCTAATCCTGATTGGCCGGGGGTATCGTATTTCAACAGCCTCAAAGAAAGTCATTACTATTATAAAACTTTACCCGGGCGTATTTACAGGGACATTTTCTGGAACTATTCACAAATTGACATTGGCTTTATAAAAGAACGGCAGATGCAGATCATTGATAGCAGAAATCATGAAAAAAAATTCTTGTTTGACACTACCAAAGCACTGCTAAAAAATTCCTGTTCTCAAACAGGCAAGCCGAAATTCATTTATGGACATTTTATGCTTCCTCATGAGCCTTACACGTTTGATAGCACCGGAAAAGTTAAATCTGCTGAACAAACAATTATTAAGCGAAGAGAAGATGATGCAGAAGCTTTTTTTAACCAGGTTGTTTTTGCAGGCAAAGTCATTCAGGATCTTGTTACTTATATACAACAGCATAATAAAAAGAATACAATCATTATAGTTGAGGGAGATCATGGATACAGAACATCCGAAGGAAATAAAATCGGATATACTTTTCAGAATTTCAATGCTATTTATTTCCCCGATCAGAAATACGATTTACTGTATGATTCTCTTTCGCCTGTAAATACTTTTCGTATTGTATTAAATAAATATTTTTATGCAGGATTTCCTTTATTAAAAGATAGCAGTACACTGGTTACTCAGCAAAAAGAAACCATCAGGAAATCAGAAAAGATACAGCCAGTTCATATCCCTTAAGCCCTAACCCAAAAATACTACCCACTGCTTTTCCGCTAACATGAGAAAGTTTTCTGAAATCTTCTCTAGCATGCACATTGGAGATATGCACTTCAACTACCGGAGTTTTAATGGCAGCAATCGCATCGCCAATGGCTACAGATGTATGTGTATAGCCTGCAGGGTTTAATACAATCCCATCAAACGAATAACCCACACGCTGCAGTTCATTGATCAACTCACCTTCTACATTACTCTGGTAATAATGAAATTCAACAGAAGGGAATTTCACTTTCAAATCATTTAAAAAATCTTCAAATGGTTTGTTCCCATAAATATCTGTTTCTCTTTTGCCAAGCAGATTCAAGTTGGGCCCGTTAATGATGGCGATCTTCTTCATAATATAAATATAAGAAACTACTACAGATGAAAAGCCCCAACGTTTCGGTCGGGGCTTCTTATTAATTTAAACTCTTTTGTATCATTTGTATAAAATCATCAAACAGGTAACGGCTGTCGTGAGGACCGGGCGTACTTTCCGGGTGATGCTGCACAGAAAATGCCGGACGATCTTTCAACCTGATTCCTTCAATAGAACCATCATTCAGATTGAGATGTGTTATTTCTACATTCTCAGCTTTACGTACCGCTTCCGGATCAACTCCAAATCCGTGGTTCTGTGTAGTGATTTCACATAAACCTGTAATCATATTCTTGACAGGGTGATTTAATCCTCTATGACCATGATGCATTTTAAAGGTGGGAATATCATTCGCTAAAGCAAGCAACTGATGACCCAGGCAAATACCGAAGGTTGGTTTCTTTTCGCTGATGATATTTTTTACTGTTTCAATTGCATAATCCATACTGGCAGGATCGCCGGGACCATTGGATATAAAGTATCCGTTAGGTTTAAATGCTTTCAGCTCATCCAGTTTTGTTTTAGCAGGGAATACTTTCAGGTAAGCGCCACGATCAACCATGCACTGCAGAATGTTTAGTTTGGTACCAAAATCCATTACAGCAATACGTACAGGTGACTTCTCATCGCCCATTGTAAATGCTTCTTTAGTACTTACAGTACTTGCTAATTCCAATCCCTCCATCGAAGGAACTTTTGCCAATTCTTCTTTCAGTTTTGCTTCATCCATTGTTTCAGATGAAATGATACAATTCATAGCACCTTTCGTACGCACATGTGCTACAAGTGCTCTTGTATCTACATCTTCAATCGCTACAATATTCTGTGCTTCGAGGTATTGCTGCAAAGAATGATCAGCATAATATCTTGAATAACGGTCTTCCAGGTTACGTCCAATCAATCCTTTGATTTTTACACTGGTGCTTTCAACGTCTTTTACAAATGTGCCGTAGTTGCCTGTGTGCACATTGTTCATGATAATGATCTGGCCTGTGTAGCTGGGATCTGTAAATACTTCCTGGTAACCTGTCATGCCGGTATTGAAACAAATTTCACCGGTAGTGGTCCCGATTTTTCCAAAAGATTTACCGTAAAAAACATTTCCGTCTTCCAGCATCAAGATAGCTGTCTGAATTCCTGTTGGCTTGTGTGGTTGTATCATAATTAGTATGCAAAATAAAAGAGGCAGAACCAATTGTCCCGCCTCTTTATCAGATTTTTTTCAACATTGCTATTATTCAGCTGTTTTTTCTTCTGTAGTTTCAGCAGCAGGAGCTTCATCAGCAGTTGCTTCAGCCTTTTTCTTCGCACCACCGGCACGACGAGTTTTCTTGGCAGGAGCAGCAGCTTCACCTTTTCCTTTACCGTAGATTTCATTGAAATCAACCAGTTCAATCATGGCTTTTTCTGCGTTATCACCCACACGGATACCTAATTTCAGGATACGTGTATAACCACCGGGGCGGCTGGCGATCTTTTCTGCAACTGTGCTGAACAGTTCAGTAACCGCTTCTTTATTCTGTAAATAGCTGAACACAACACGACGTGAATGTGTTGAGTTGTCTTTTGATTTTGTAATCAGTGGCTCGATCCATGTACGCAATGCTTTTGCCTTTGTTAAGGTTGTAACAATACGTTTGTGCTGAATCAGCTCGATTGCGAGGTTAGTCAGCAACGCTTTTCTATGAGAAGCGGTACGACTAAGATTTTTGATTTTGTCTCCGTGACGCATGACGTTTTAATTTGAAGATTTGAAAATTGATGAATTTGAAAATTCATCTCCTCACAAACCCGTTAGTGAATAAGCTATACCGTGTCAGGAATTATAGCTTTTAAAATTTATAAACCTGTTGCCTTTTTAAGTCTCCACTTCGGGGGAGATTTAGAGGGGCTACTTAATCGATATTATCCAATCCCATTTTGTGAAGATCCATACCGAAGTGTAAGCCTCTTTCGCCTAACACCTGCTCAATTTCAGCCAGAGATTTCTGACCAAAGTTGCGGAACTTCATCAGGTCTTCCTGCTCGTATTGTACCAACTCACTTAATGAATTGATCTTCGCAGCTTTCAGACAGTTGAAGGCACGTACTGAAAGATCGAGATCTTCCAAAGGAGTCTTCAGCACTTTACGTAATTGCAGCATTTGCTCATCCACCACATCTTCTTTCTTCTCTTCTTTATTATCAAACGTAATGTTCTCGTCTGTAATAATCATCAGGTGCTGAATCAAAATACGACTTGCCTGCTTTACAGCTTCTTCCGGATGAATCGTACCATCAGTTACTACATCCATTACTAATTTTTCAAAATCAGTACGCTGCTCCACACGGGTATTTTCAATCAGGTACTTTACATTTTTGATCGGCGTAAAGATGGCATCAGTAGCAATGTATCCAAATGGTGCATCTTTTGGTTTGTTATCCTCTGCAGGAACATAACCACGGCCTTTCGCAATGTTGATTTCAATATCAAGTTTAGCACTTGGATCAAGAGTACAGATGAGTAACTCAGGATTCATTACTTCAAAGCTTGCTGTTGCTTCACCAATGTTAGCAGCAGTGAACTCAGTTTTATTTTTCAGGCTCAATGTGATCTTTTCAGCACTCACATCATGCTCTACTTTCTTTTTAAAGCGAACCTGTTTGAGGTTAAGGATGATTTCTACTAAATCTTCGCTGATACCTTTGATAGTTGCAAATTCATGGTCTGCGCCTTCAATTTTGATACCTACAATTGCATGACCTTCCAGTGAATTCAACAACACACGGCGTAATGCATTACCAATGGTAACACCATATCCGGGTTCAAGTGGGCGAAATTCAAATTGAGCTTCAAAGTCATTTGCCTTCTGAAGAACAATTTTGTCGGGTTTTACGAAATTCAAAATAGCCATATTGAAGTTTCTGTTTTACATTTTTTTGAATCGGCTGTTAAGCCTTGTTTGTCTTCCGTTGCGTCGCACTCTTGTACAGTTTGTATTCCTGCTCACCATTCACGACTCACACCTCACGATTACTTGCTGTACAATTCCACGATCAGTTGTTCCTTGATATTCTCAGGAACACTTTCACGCTCAGGGAATGCAATGAACGTGCCTTTTAATTCAGCTTCGTTCCAGTCTAACCAGTTGAATTTAGGATTCTTTCCTTTTACCATTCCGGTAACAGATACATTATCCTTGCTCTTCTCTTTTAAACTGATTACATCACCAGGTTGCAGGCTGAAAGATGGTACGTTTACCACTTCACCATTTACAGTAACGTGTTTGTGACTTACGAGCTGGCGTGCAGCAGGACGGCTTGGAGCAATACCTAAACGGAAAATTGCATTATCCAAACGGGCTTCCAGCAAACGGATCAGGTTTTCACCTGTAACACCCTTTAAACGGGCAGCTTCATCAAATGTTTTACGGAATTGTTTCTCCAATAAGCCATAAGTGTATTTGGCTTTTTGTTTTTCACGCAACTGTAAAGCGTATTCACCTAAGGTTTTACGTTTACGCTGTGCGCCGTGCTGGCCGGGAGGGTTGCTGTTCTTACCCAACCATTTACCATTTCCTAAAATGGGCTCACCGAAAATACGGGAGATCTTGGTCTTTGGACCTGTGTAACGTGCCATAATTTTTATTCATTTACGCTTTTTAGAAACCGGTGCGCTGATCAGTAAAAGCGTTAAAAAATCAATCAGGCACCCTTTTTTAAATGAATGAATCCTGGCGATTCAATATGTTATCCTGGCTCCTATTGGAGTTTCGGAGATTAAACTCTTCTCTTTTTGGGAGGGCGGCAACCATTGTGTGGTAAAGGAGTAACGTCTTTAATCATTACTACTTCAATACCGCTCTGTGATAAAGCACGGATGGCACCTTCACGGCCTGAACCCGGACCTTTTACAAACACATCTACACGCTTAACACCTGCGTCAAAAGCTTTTTTTGCAGCTTCTGCAGATGCTACCTGTGCAGCATAAGGAGTATTTTTCTTGGAACCTTTAAAGCCCATTTTACCGGCGCTGCTCCAGGAAATAACCTGTCCCTGCTTGTTGGTTAAACTGATAATGATGTTGTTGAAGGTTGCACTGATATGTGCATCACCATGCGAATCAACCTTTACAATTCTTTTTTTGGCGGCTGCTTTAGCGCTCACCTGTTGTTGTGCTTTTGCCATAACTTAAAAAACCGAGGTAGTCTATTTTTAATAATTATCCCGCTTTTAAACGGGACCAGATCAACACTCCATCTGCACCAAACATCTGTAATTGATCTGTAAGAACCGGTGCATATAAAAAAGCCGAAAGCTTAAAGCTATTAGCTTTAAGCTCGTGGCTGATTTTATTTCTTAGCTGCTTTCTTCTTACCTGCAACTGTCTTACGTTTACCCTTACGTGTACGGCTGTTTGTTTTCGTACGCTGTCCACGAACAGGTAATCCTTTACGGTGACGCAGGCCACGGTAACAGGCAATATCAAGCAAACGCTTGATGCTCATCTGCACTTCACTACGCAACTGACCTTCTACCTTGAACTCGTTGGTGATGATGTTACGGATGGCATTCTGCTCATCATCGTCCCATGCATTCACTTTCTTATTCACGTCAACACCAGCTTTTTCTAAGATGTAACGGGCAGTAGAGGGACCAATACCATAGATATAGGTTAATCCTATCTCTCCTCTTTTATTCTTTGGTAAATCAACACCGGCAATACGAGCCATAACTTATTTACAGTTTAATTTTTTGTTTGATTCTAATTGACAAATTATCCCTGGCGCTGTTTAAAGCGGGGATTCTTTTTGTTAATTACGTACAGGCGGCCTTTTCTGCGTACAATTTTGCAGTCAACGCTGCGCTTTTTAATGGATGCTCTAACTTTCATCGTTTTATTTTTCTGCGTGAAGCTCCCGGCAATAAGCCGTTAAGCATTATTTATACCTGAAAATGATTCTGCCCCTGCTTAAATCATATGGGCTCATTTCAACTCCAACTTTATCGCCGGGAAGAATACGGATGTAGTGCATCCTCATTTTTCCTGAAATAGTAGCCAGAATTTCGTGCCCATTTTCAAGCTGTACCCTAAACATAGCATTGCTCAATGCCTCTAAAATCTTACCGTCCTGTTTAATTAATGCTTGTTTAGCCATACTTTTTGGGGTCGCAAAGATAGGAGGATTTCTGGAAAAGTTTACAAAAAAAACAGCCCCGATCACAATTCTTAAAAAAAAATATGTGACCGGGGGCAAAAATATGGTTTTCTACTGCTTAAATGGCTTCAGCAGTGAGATGAACTTTCGTCATATCCAGATAATAATTCTGGAGCTGATGCAATGCAATTGGCTGATTTACATGGCGTTTATCTTCCCTATACCAAAAGCTGATATTACTGAAGTCATCCTTCCTATCAAGGTGTACCCGAAACGACCCTTTTAAATATTTTACTGATCCATCTTCGTGATCTTCCCGCTGAAAATTTATTTTTTTAAGAGCTGAATCGCTTAACGGGATAGCGCTCAGGTCTTCTCCGGGATACCAAAAATCCTGCTGTCCATTGGTTTCGAGGAGTGCCATGTGCTGTACATTATCTACTTCCAGCACTTCTCCTTCCATTTGTGTTCCTTCATTATTAACCATAACAAAGTCGCCTTCTTTGAGTTCAGAAATTTTGATCATATGACAATCGTTTTTTGTTCATCCTAATTTAATCAAATATCCGGCCATTGCAAAGTTTCTGTCAGATGATTCTCAACAGCCAGACAAATAAAAAGGCAGCACAATCACTAAGACTGTGCTGCCCATCATTCAATAATATCTTTATTATAAAGTTACTCCGCTCTTAAAAATCGCTATTTCACGGAAACCTGCTCTTTCGTGATTTGCTTTTTCACCACTGGCCACTTTGATGATTTTATCAATCAGCTCATCCAGCCCTTCATCAAAACTTTTGTCTTCTGCCAATGGACCTGCATTGTAATCTATCCAGTGTGGTTTATTCTTTGCCAGCTCAGAATTAGTTGCAATTTTTAACGTAGGAATGAAACTTCCGAATGGAGTTCCCCTTCCTGTTGTAAATAAAACAATATGACTTCCTGCTGAACCTAATGCAGTTGTTGAAACAAGATCATTGCCTGGGGAACTTAAGAGATTCAGTCCTTTGGTTTTTAAACGCTCACCATACTTTAATACATCAACCACTGTTGCATTACCGCCTTTTTGTGTGCAACCAAGCGACTTGTCTTCGAGTGTAGAAATGCCGCCTGTTTTGTTTCCGGGAGAAGGATTTTCGTAAATCGGTTGTTTGAGATCAATGAAGTATTGTTTGAAATCATTGATAAGATGAACGGTTTTTTCAAACACATCCCTGTTTACACAACGATCCATTAAAATAGTTTCAGCACCAAACATTTCAGGAACTTCTGTCAGCACCGTTGTTCCGCCCTGGCTGATTAAGAAATCAGAAAAATAACCTACCAATGGGTTTGCAGTAATGCCAGATAAGCCATCTGAACCACCACATTTCAATCCAACTTTTAATTCAGAAAGTGGAATGGGTTCCCTTTTATCTTTTCTTATCTCTTCATAAATTTCTTTTAACAGTGCAACAGCATCTGATACTTCATCCTGAACTTTCTGAGTAGA
>JBEBHT010000331.1:0-4646 GCA_040081135.1 Lacibacter sp.
GCCTTGCAGCTCCGTAAAAGAAAATAATATCCTCCATTAAACGTTTTCTTTATCCTTGGGTCTGTACCTGTGTAAATAAATAACCACATATTCAAGAATCATGAAAAACCTAGCACTGCTATTGCTGTTACTGGCATTTTACGGATGTAAAAAGCCAAACGACCCAAGTCCTCAACCGAATCCGTATACGGAGATGTATTTTCCACCCCTTACCAGTACTACCTGGGAAGCCCAGCCTGTTTCAAGTTTAGGTTGGAACCAGGCGGCTATACAGCCACTGAAAGATTTCCTGGTTCAGAAAAACTCTAAATCGTTTATGATCCTCGTAAACGGACGCATTGTGCTCGAGGAATACTTTGATGGTCATACTGCCACAGCAACCTGGCAATGGAACAGTGCCGGAAAAACATTGGTTTCAGCCACTACGGGCATTGCGCAACAGGAAAATTTGCTCAATATCAACACAAAAGTGTCGCAATATTTGGGGAATGGGTGGACGAGTGAACCGCTGGCAAAGGAACTTCTGATTACACCGAAGCATTTACTCACCATGACATCGGGCATTAATGATTCCAGCGAACTGGTGATCACACCAAACCTTACTTATATGGCTGATGCCGGAGCAAGATGGTCGTACCACAACGTATTTCAAAAATTAATGGATGTGGTGGCAGCAGCAAGCGGACAAGCCTACGATAGCTACTTTGCAGACAAACTGAAAAACAAAATCGGCATGGACGGCTTTTGGAACAACGGTATTATTTTTAAAATTTATCACAGCAATACACGCAGTATGGCCCGCTTTGGGTTGCTTGCCCTTAACAAAGGCAAGTGGGGAACGGAACAAATTGTAAACGAATCCTTCTTTCAACAGAGCATCAATACTTCGCAAAATATCAATCCTTCCTATGGGTATCTATGGTGGCTCAATGGGAAAAGCAGCTTTATGGTGCCGGGTTCACAAACCGTTTACAACGGCTCATTGGTACCGAATGCTCCGGCCGATATGTATGCGGCAATGGGTGCCGAGGATCAACGGATTTATGTGATTCCTTCCAAAAAAATGATAATCATACGAATGGGTAATGCATCCGATCCTGCCAATCCGAATTTTGCAGTGTCGGGGTTTGACACTGCACTATGGGAAAAAATAAACGCCGTGATCCAGTAACGGTAATACAGCTATAAAAAAATCCCGAACCAACCAGTTCGGGATTTTTTTATAAATAATTGTAAATGATCAGATTTTTACTGTCATCCTTACATTCATCATCTCTCTCACTGTTTTTGCAATGCCATTGGCATCAATACCAATTTCTTCATACAATTGTTTGGGTGTACCATGTTCAACCAGTGTATCAGGAATACCCATGATCTTTACTTCAGCTTTGTAATTGTGTTCAGCCATAAATTCCAGAACAGCACTTCCGAAGCCGCCTTTTACTGTTCCATCTTCAATGGTTACAATTTTCTCAAACTTGCCGAATACTTCGTGCAGCATTACTTCATCCAATGGTTTTGCAAAACGCATATCATAATGTGCAGGGTTAATGCCATCATTCTTCAGCTCACGGATAGCACTTGCTGCAAAATTTCCCGGATGACCAAACGATAATACAGCAATGCCTTCACCATCTTTCAGTTTACGGCCTTTGCCTATTTCTATTTCCTTCATTTCATTTCTCCACTCCGGCATTACACCTTCACCTCTTGGATAACGGATAGTAATAGGCAGTTGATGTGAATCAAGTTGTGCAGTGTACATCATGTTACGCAACTCTGCTTCGTTCATTGGTGCAGCAACAATCATATTGGGAATACAGCGCATGTAAGCAATATCATAACAGCCGTGATGGGTTGGGCCATCTTCACCAACAAGCCCGGCTCTGTCTAAACAAAAAACAACCGGAAGCTTTTGTGTGGCAACATCATGCACCACCATATCGTAAGCTCTCTGCATGAAAGATGAATAAATGTTGCAGAACACTCTCATACCCTGTGTTGCCATACCTGCACTGAGAGTAACGGCATGCTGCTCACAAATACCCACATCAAATGCACGGTGCGGCATTTTGTCCATCATGAATTTTAAAGAAGAACCGCTTGGCATGGCAGGTGTAACACCAACAATCTTTTCATTTTTTTCTGCCAACTCAATCATGGTCAATCCAAATACATCCTGGTATTTTGGTGGCTGAGGTGTATCAAATTTTTTCTTGTGAATTTCACCGGTTACTTTATCAAACAAACCGGGTGCATGCCATTTGGTTTGATCTTTTTCTGCCAGTTCATATCCCTTGCCTTTTACCGTAACAATGTGAAGCAACTTTGGTCCGGGAATATTTTTCAGATCCTTTAATGTATCAACAAGTTTGGTGATATTATGTCCGTCAATCGGTCCGAAATAACGTAGCTGCAAAGCTTCAAACAGGTTGCTGCTCTTATTTACAAAACCTTTAATGCTTTGCTCAAGCTTGCCCGCCATATCACGGGTAAAGGTTGTGCCAACAGGCAATTTGCCTAATGCCTTCCACACATCATCTTTAATACGGTTATAAGTAGGCGAAGTAGTAATATCTGTGAGGTATTCTTTTAATGCACCAACATTGGGGTCAATGCTCATGCAGTTGTCATTTAAGATAATCAGAATATCACTGTCTGCCACACCTGCATGGTTCATAGCTTCAAAAGCAAGACCAGCCGTCATAGCGCCGTCGCCAATCACAGCAATTGATTTCCTGTTTTCACCTTTCATTTTAGCAGCCATGGCCATACCCAGCGCAGCTGAAATAGAAGTGGAAGAGTGCCCTACGCCAAATGTATCATATTCACTTTCGCTGCGTTTTGGAAAACCGCTGAGTCCTTTGTATTTACGGTTGGTATGAAAATTATCTCTGCGACCGGTTAGAATTTTATGTCCGTATGCCTGGTGACCCACATCCCATACCAGTTGATCGTAAGGAGTGTCGTACACATAATGTAATGCTGCTGAAAGCTCAACCACACCTAAACTGGCGCCAAAATGACCGCCATGTACGCTCACTACATCAATAATAAACTGCCGCAGTTCATCGCATAATTGAGGTAATTGATCCATCGGAAGTTTCTTCAAATCAGCCGGAGAATCAATTTTACTGAGCAGCAGACCAGGTTTTATTTCCATAATTTCTTCATTCGGATTCTGTAAAGTTATATAACTTACGAACAATGGTAGTAAAAGGACTCATTTTAACAAAGAAAAGCCCGGATGGTTGCATTTCCGGAAAATTAATCAGGGGGCAAAATTCAACCATTTACCCAACCTATTTGCCCTTTGTAACTTTGAAGGGAGGCAGGGTGCTGATTACAGGTAAATTTGACCACTATTATGCAGAGAAGACTTAATAAAATATCGGCTTACTGGTGGTGCCAGATCACAGGATGGGGGGGCAATGCACTGATGACTTTTTTCTTTGCCTGGACCTTTAACAGGGACATTACCAGCTCCTTCATCACCCGATCCATTATCATTGTTTTGCTCGGTTTACTAACTACGCATCTCATGCGCTGGGTATTGCTGCGGTTAAATGTGCTGCAGAAGAGTTTTGACAAACAGATCTTTTACTTTTTTGGTATAACCATCGGCTTTTCATTCCTGTATTCATTAACATCCCTTTCGTTGTTTAATGTGTTTGATTTATTTACTCCCGAACAGAAAGTGTACAGTTTTTCACGCCTGCTGGTTGGTTCTACCCTGAATGCGTTTGTAACACTGCTGGTTTGGAACCTGATCTATTTCATGTATCATTATGTGGAGCGTGTACGTAAACAACAGCTCGATGCATTGCAGATGCAGAGTTTGGTAAAAGAGCTGGAGCTGAAAACGATCAAAGCGCATATCAATCCTCATTTTATTTTTAATTCACTGAATGGCATCCGTGCATTGGTTGATGAAAACCCAACCCGTGCAAGAACAGCTATTACCGAATTAAGCAATATCCTGCGCAGCAGTATGCAGGCAGAAAAATTAGAAACCGTTCCGTTTGAAAAAGAACTCGGTATTGTGAAAGATTATCTTGCCTTGGAACAGATGCGTTTTGAAGAAAGACTGAGAGTAAATTTTGATATTGATGAAGATACACTTGATCAGCCGGTACCACCCATGATGCTGCAAACACTGGTTGAAAATGCAATTAAACACGGTATCAGTAAAAATATTGCAGGTGGGGTTATAAAAATCAGTTCAAAGTTTGTGGGCGATCATCATGTACTGGTAATCAGGAATACCGGACATTTGAATGGTAATTTTAACCCGGATGGTTTTGGAATTTCCAGTACTCAAAGCAGGCTGAAGCTGATGTTTGGCGATGCAGCAGATTTTTCTCTTGCAGATGTAAATGGCAATGAAGTGGAAGCCAAAGTAAAGATGCCTGTGGATGTATAAGAGGAGGTAAGAAGTAAGAGGAAAGAAGCATCCCGTGCTGCTCCTTTCTTTAATCAGGATAGAAATAATTGACAGAAATAAAAGTAAGTTGTATGAACAAAAGAGCAATCATCATTGATGATGAACGATTGGCAAGAAATGAACTGAAAAAGTTACTCACTGAATTTCCTGAAATAGAGGTGATTGATGAAGCATCGAATGTAGATGAAGGGTTACAGAAAAT
>JBEBHT010000033.1:0-19426 GCA_040081135.1 Lacibacter sp.
GTTAACAACAATAATATAAAAGAGGTCCCTCTATTGATTTCATATATTAACAAGAATAAACTTGGAGAGTGGGTTCATGTTTTTACGAGTAACGATGTTCAGCGTATTGATAGTTTAATTTTTAAAGGTGATTTTGCCAACTACGAAGGACTTGCAGTACCAAGAACTGTTTTGATTGATAAGACTGGGAAAATCAGGTATAAAAATTATGGGTACTCTGCAGAGGAACTCCAAAAATTAGAAGAAATAATTGAAAAACTACTCCAAGAAGGCTCGTCCTTTTAAAAACACCATATATGAAAAACATACTACTACTTTTATTTTCTCCTCTATTCCTTTTTGGGCAAAATGAAGAAAATCTGAAGCTTGAAAGAATGATGGATTCGGCGCAAAATCCAATCAAATATCTGAAAGGAGAAGAATCACCATCATTTGTACACAGTTCCTTAAGTGGAAAGCAATACTCAAGTAGTTCATTTAAGGGTAAAATCACCTTCGTCAATTTTTGGTTTAGTAATTGTTCACCCTGTATTGCTGAAATGAAAAGCTTGAATGAACTTTATCTTCAGTTTAAAGACAATCCGGATTTTCAGTTCCTGAGTTTTACGTTTGACAATCCTCAACTGATCAGTAAAGCAATAGAAAAGTATAACTTGAGTTTTGATATCATCAGTATTTCTGATCCAGAATGCAGACGACTGAATTTCAACAAAGGATTTCCAACAAATATTATTTATGACAGAGATGGGAAAATAACATTTATGAAAGTAGGCGGACAAGCAAATCCTGAAAAAGTTAGCGAATATTTTCAGTCAACTGTTGTTCCGGTAATAATAGAGCAGTTAAAAAAGTAAAAGGTGATAAACTAAGAGCGGTGCCATCGGCGCCGCTCTTAGTTTATCATTTCTTCTTCCCCCACTTCTTGATATCTAAGTAATCGAGGAAGTAAATTACTTTCAGAGAAATGTTATTGTTTTGATCTGCATCTAAGGTGTTGCCGAAGTTTTTGAAATAATCAGGTTCAAGCGTATTGCTGAAATTATAAATGGAATTCTTCCAAACCACATTCAGGAAGCTGCCTGGTGCAAACTGCCAGGTGTACACCATATCAATATTGAAGAAATTTACATTCTGGTTTACATTTTTATTGAAGCCCGGCCTTGCAACAAGTAATCCGTTTGTCTGCAGAGTAAAAAATTCTTTGTTATCAACCGTGCTGAGATAATGACGCATTCGAAAGGTAATGCCCATCATATTGGTGAATCTGTATTTCAGGTCCAGAATATTTTCAACCGTGTTACGTTTGCGTTTTGCAAATACAACATCGCCGTTGTCATCAATAATGGTATAACCGATATTGTTGAAGCGTGGCATATAGTTGAGCTTTTGTGATACAGAGAACTTATTGTTAAAGCGCATGGTATGCCCCAGACTCAGATCAAGTGCCTGCGAAGAATAGAAATGAACAATCCGGCGTGTAAATACTTCTGTGTAGAAAGAATATTTTTTTGATTCGTTGCTGTTTACCCATCCGCCAAATGCAATGCTGGCATTTTTGCGGAAGAAATAGCCTGCTTTACGTGGCTCGTAAAAATCATTGGTTAAAGTGCTGAAGCCAATGTATGATCCATACCACCAGAGTTTTTTACTTTGGGCATTCACATTAAAATTGAACTCACCAAACTGGTAGGTTTCTTTGATACCGGCAATGGGTGTATGCAATTTGCTCACTGCTGAATTGAAGTTGATACGGATCTGGTTATACCAATGCTTTGGTACATTCCAGTTATAGCCCATATACATACCATGTGTTAACAGGTTGTTGTTGGTAAAATAGCCCATATCACTGTGGCGGTATTTTGTGTCCATTAATTCCTGGTACACATTGAAATTGAAATGGCCACTTGTTTTCCCGAAATAAAAATTATGATTATAACCGGTTACATTTTTTCCTTCAGCAGTAATGCCAAGCAGCTGGCTAACGGATAATTTACCTCCGAGGTTCCAGGTGTTCTTTTTATCATTAAAATCAAAAAGGGCTGCTGTAACATTCGCATCATAATCTTTGCCATTACGAAGTACGTTTGTATTAATAAGTGAAATACTGGAATTATGTTTTAACGACTGATCAAGTACAAATACATTGTAATTGGTAAGCGGATCATTCAAAAACCTCCGATGCTCTTTTGATCCGGTATTTTCAATGGTTGCATATTGTGTTTGTGTAATGGCATTTAAAAAACCAATCCCCAGTTTATTTTGGGTACGGCCTGAAATTTTTGTTGCATTAATCAGTTTCGACTGAGATGGATTTTTCAGCATCTTTTCTGAAGATGGATCAACTGAATACATTGCATCGTAATAATGAAAGGGAGTACCACCAATACGTCTTGAATAAAATAGTCCGCCTTTACTGAACAATTCTGTTCCTTCAGTAAAGAAAGGACGGTTTTCATTAAACTGTACTTCAAAAGGTGAAAGGTTCAGCACCTGGTTATCACTTTGTACCTGACCAAAATCAGGAATCAATGTTGCATCTAATGTGAACGCCTGGTTGATGCCATACTTGAGATCAATACCTCCATTAATTAAAGTAGTTGTGTTTTTTACACCGGGTTGATTGATGGGATAATTATTTGCATACACTGAGAAGTAAGGTGACAGTTGCAAACGAACTGGCGGTTTAATATTGCTGATACCCGTCCAGTAACCTTCCTGTGTTAAAAAACCGTTCACGTTTGGATCAATTGGGTTCCATGTATTTTGCTGACCTGTCTTTTGCCTGCGTCTTGTCATATTGATTCCCCAGTCCTGCACATTGTCTTTTCCAAAGCGGATAGCACTGTAAGGAATAAACATTTCAAAACTCCATCCATTATCATGAATCACTGCACCACTTTTCCAAACTGCATTCCAACTGAAGTCTTCACTGTTGCCATTGCTGTTAGGCGACATCTTTGCATCCCACTGCTCATTAAGCGGAGTAACAAAATATTCAAACCCGTTTAAATGATCTTTATAGGTATCGATGATAATGCCGATATAGTCATTGGTACCAAATCCATCTCTTCCTTTTAATTCTGTGGCAATACTGTCCCGGCTGCGTTCATAACAGTAGCCTCCAAAATAAAATCCATCATCACTGTAAAGCAAATAGGTAATTGTTTTGGTTTCCTCGGTTTCCCTTGCGCCAACTTTTGGTCTGAATTCTACATAATCCGTTGCAACGGTTGCCATACTCCAGGCGCTATCGTTCAGAAGACCATCAATTTTTATAGGCAAATTTGTACGCTTAGCAATTAACTGGCGGGGGGCAGTTTTCACTTTTGCAGAAGAATTCGGGTCAACGCTTGCTGTTTGTGCAAACGAAGAAAAAAAAGCAAACAGGGAGACGAACAGCAGTGTTAGTAGTTTCATTCTAAATTCAGATAAGGTTTACAGGTAATACGAAGCGAAAGGTAGAAAGGTTACTATGTGATTGATAAAAAATTCTACTGGCGGAAAACCGCTTGTCGGATTTGTACAATAGATAAAAGTGTAATTAAGCAAAAGGCGGATGAGTGGTAAATAAGAAGGACGAAAAGCTGTTCTGTAAGAAGGGAAGTCTTGTCAAAATATATGCCGTTTTTGATAACCGGGTTGGTAATTTTTTTTAAAAAAGTATAAAAGGAGATGATCAGTTGAAAGATGAATATTTCCTTTCATCAAAATGAGCAGGCAATTGAAGCATAGAAGGTCATTCCTTCGTACATTCAAAACACAAAACAATCAGTATGAGAAAAATAGTAATGCTTGCGGGCACATTTTTGTGCATTGTTCTTAGCTATGCACAAAAGAAAAATCAACCGGTTCCTCCGGTAACTTCTTCAGCAGAAGAAGCGCTTTATTCTAAATTAAAGTACCGTTCCATTGGTCCTTACCGTGGCGGAAGAAGCGCAGCTGTTGCAGGCAGCTATAAAAACAAAACAACCTTTTACATGGGTTCAACCGGCGGGGGTGTTTGGAAAACAACCGATGGTGGCAGCAACTGGAAAAATATCAGCGATAAATATTTTGGTTCATCAATTGGAGCAGTTGCAGTTGCACCAGGCGATGAAAGTATTGTATATGCAGGTGAAGGCGAAAACACCATGCGTGGAAATGTGAGCGAAGGACTTGGTGGTATGTGGCGCAGCGAAGATGGTGGAAGAAGCTGGAAGAATATCGGAATTAAAGATGGACGTCATATCATCCGCATTGTCATTCATCCCCGCAACCCTGATATTGTTTGGGTGGCAGTTGTTGGTCATTTGTTTGGACCAAACGAAGAACGTGGTGTATACAAAACAACGGATGGCGGCAAAACATGGAAACGTACTTTGTTTGTGAACAATCAAACAGGCGCATCTGATTTAGTAATGGAACCTGAAAACCCTTCTGTTTTGTATGCAGGTATGTGGCGTGTGATCCGTACCCCGCATAGTTTGGAAAGTGGTGGCGAAGGAAGCGGCTTGTATAAATCAACAGATGCTGGTGAAACATGGACGAACGTATCAGCAAAGAAAGGCTTACCCAAAGGCACATGGGGAATTGTAGGTGTTGCATTTGCGCCATCAAATCCTGAACGCATTTATACTATTCTTGAAAATGCAAACGGTGGATTGTTCCGCAGCGATGATGCAGGAGAAACATGGCAGCTGATGAGTGGCGATAATAATATCCGTCAGCGTGCATGGTATTATTCAAAAGTATTTGTTGATCCAAAAAATCCTGACCTGGTGTATTGCCCCAATGTAAACTTTATGTACAGTCGTGATGGTGGCAGAACATTTTTATCGTTACGAACACCCCATGGCGATCATCATGATTTGTGGATCGATCCGGAAAATGGCAGCCGCATGATTGTTGCTGATGATGGTGGTGCACAGGTGAGTTTCGATGGTGGTACAAACTGGAGTACGTATATGAATCAGCCAACGGGACAATTTTATCGTGTAACAACTGATAACAGTTTTCCATATCGTATACTTGGTGCTCAACAGGATAATTCAACCATCAGAATTAAAAGTCGCACAGGTGGTGCAGGTATTACCGAACAGGATTGGCAGGAAACCGCAGGTAGTGAAAGCGGTTATGTAGTTGCGGATCCCAACAATCCTGATATTGTGTATGGTGGTAACTACGGTGGTTATTTATCAAGACTCGATCATAAAACAGGAGAGAACCGTGCTATCAGCGTTTGGCCCGACAACCCGATGGGTGCAGGTGCCGATGTGTTGAAGTATCGCTTTCAATGGAACTTCCCTATCTTCTTCTCACCGCATAATCCAAAGAAATTATACTCTGCAGGTAATGTATTATTTGCAACGGAAGATGAAGGACAAACATGGACAGCTTTGTCGCCTGATTTAACAACAAATGATAAATCAAAACAAAAGTCAAGCGGCGGACCGATTACACAGGATAATACAAGTGTTGAATATTACTGCACCATTTTTACCGGAACAGAAAGTTTTCTCGAAAAAGATTTATTGTGGACCGGAAGTGATGATGGTTTGATCCATATAAGTAAAGATGGCGGTAAGAATTGGGAGAATGTAACACCAAAAGATGCGCCGAAATTCATGATGTGGAATTGTGTGGATGTTGATCCGTTTAAAAAAGGTGCTGCGTATTTTGTTGGTACAAGATATAAGCTCGACGATTATACTCCGTACATCTACAAAACAGAAGACTATGGTAAAACATGGAAACTGATCACCAACGGCATCAACAAAATGCATTTCACAAGAGCTATGCGTGCCGATAAAAAACGTGCAGGTATGTTATATGCAGGTACAGAATTTGGCATGTACGTATCATTTGATGATGGTGCCAGCTGGAAATCATTTCAACTGAACATGCCTGTTGTTCCAGTTACAGATATGACTATTAAAGAAAATGATCTGATTGTTGCTACGCAGGGAAGAGGTTTTTATGTGATTGATGATTTAACAGTGATACAACAGTCAAAAGCAGAAACAACAGCTAAAAATTTGCATGTGTTTGATGTAAATCCGGGATGGCGGATGCAGATGAATCGTTTTTCCCGCCGCTTTGGAACACCACGTAACGTAGGTGAAAATCCTGCCGGACCAGTTGTAATTACATTCAATGCAAAAGATGTAACTGATTCAACCAAGGCCTCAGTTACCTTGATGGATAAAAATAAAAAACTGATAAAAACATTCAGCACAGAGGGTAAAGACAAAATGGATATCCAAAAAGGATTGAACCAGTTTGCATGGGATCTGCAGTATCCACCAGCTGAACCAAGTGAAGGAATGATTTTATGGAATGGCGCACCCGGTACCATTACTGCTCCTTCCGGAAATTATTTTGCAAAGATCAAAGTGGGAACTGATTCAACAGAAGTGCCTTTTGTAATAAAAGCCGATCCGAATTATAAACTCACACAGGCTGAATATGATGAACAGTTCAACTTCCTGTTAAGTGTGCAGCAAAAATTCAATGATGTACAGAAAGGAATTAAAGACATCCGTACACTGCGTACACAGATCAATGAATTTGTTGCAAGACAGGGTAAGGATTGTCCGAAAGAAATTAAAGACATGGCCACTGCCATCACCAAAGATTTAACTGCGATTGAAGAAACACTGTATCAAACCAAATCAAAGAGCGGACAGGATCCTCTGAACTATCCTATCCGTATCAATGATAAACTAAGTGGTGTGTTTGATGCAGCCAACAGTGGTTTTAATGCACCAAGTAAACAATCCAAAGAAGTATTTGCTGAACTGAGTAAACAGGCCGATGAACAATTGAATAAACTGAAGAAGATTGTTGTAGAAGATGTGCCGAAGTTTAATCAGCTGATCAGGGAGAAGAGTTTGCCAGTGATTGGAGTGAAGTAAATTAGTATCGTCATGTCGACGAAGGAGACATCTCATTGTTATCAGAGAATATAACAGTAATGAGACTCCTCCTTCGTCGGGTTGACGACTATTAAACTAAAGACGATCTGAAAGTATTCTTATTCGAACCCTAATCATTCCTCATCCATCAAATCCGGTCTTCTTGTTTTGGTGCGTTCAACTGATTGTTCGTAGCGCCACTCTTCAATTTTTTTCAGATCACCGCTTAATAAAATATCCGGCACTTTCCATCCGTTGTAATCAACAGGTCTTGTATAAACGGGAGGAGCTAATAAATTATCCTGAAAAGAATCGGTAAGAGCAGAAGTTTCATCGTTCAGAACACCGGGAATTAAACGGCCAACTGCATCCACCAGTACGGCAGCAGCCAGTTCGCCGCCACTTAGTACATAATCGCCAATGGAGATTTCCATAGTTACATAATGATCACGGATACGTTGATCAATGCCTTTGTAATGTCCGCAGATAAGTAAGATATTTTCTTTCAGTGAAAGTTGATTGGCTGTTGACTGATTGAATTGTTTGCCGTCGGGTGTGAGATAAATAATTTCATCAAACTTTTTATCCTGTTGTAATTCATTGATGGCTTTTTCCAGTGGCTCACACATCATTACCATACCTGCACCGCCGCCGTACTGGTAATCATCCACCTGTCCGTATTCATTTACCGCCCATTTCCGTAAATGATGAACAGTGATATGAAGCAGGCCCTTATCCTTTGCCCGTTTCATCATACTGTGATTGAGCGGGCTGTCGAGCAGGTCAGGAACAACAGAAAGAATATGAATATGCATGTAACCCCCAACCCCTAAAGGGGGGTATGAGATGCGTCAAAGATAGACTCAAAAAATTAATCACCCTTTTCAAGAATAAAAAGGTCTTCTGCTCTTTTATTCAACAGCCTGGCAATTTTTAAGGCTAATATTGTTGTTGGAATATACTTACCTGTTTCAATAGCATGAATGGTTTGCCTTGAAACATTCAGTTTTTCAGCAAACTCTGTTTGGTTAATGATTTGATTAAGCCTTTCATCTTTTACTTTATTTTTCATACTAACTTGCCTTTAAAGCTCTTTTATTTAAAAACATCAGGAAGTTAAATCTGATAAGGTAAACAATCCAGAATAGAAGGATGAAAAACAACCCCAGTTCAACAATAAGCGTCTCCATAATATCTGATCCAGTTAAAAAGCGAAGAATAAGTAAAACGAAAATCAATATAAATTGAAATAGAGCAGCAAACTGGTAAGATTCGAGCCTTAATTTTTGGCTATATTCATCTTCATTTCTTTCTTTCGAAAGAATTAATAAAGCGAGGCCAAGAATGAATCCAAAAAAAGTAGTAAGCAGAAAAGCTACATTTAATTCATACTGGTTTTGAGCCAAAGGGTGATAAGTTACTAACTTGCCTTTCGGTGCAATGAAGCTTTTGATTAGTCTTGCAGGTCCATCCGCCTGCCCCCAAAGCCAGCCAATAAATCCAACTGCAAAAAAGAAGAAACCAATTTTCTTAAAACGATGCGGGAGTAAAAAACGTGTTTTCATGTTGTAAAGTTTACTTGACAGTTTAAATGTAAAGCATACTTGACACTCTTCAAAATTTATTTTACTCCATAAAATCTTCTAAATCTCTCCGGTCTCTTTTTGTAGGTCGTCCCACATTGCTCAAACGTTTACCGGTATGAAAAGCCGAAGGGAGTGATTTGATGCGGTCCAGTTCTTCAGGTGGAGTAATATCAGTATAATATTTCACCGCTTCGCTGTATTGTACACGTTTTTGCAGCAGGCCGGTTACTTTAATTCGCCAGCGCTTGGCTTCGGTTTTTACTTCATATTCATCCCCGATGTTCACCGTACGGGCGGCTTTGCAGTTATCACCATTGAATTTCACCTTGCCCTTATCACAGGCATCGCCTGCCTGGCTACGGGTTTTAAAGAGACGGATGGCCCAGAGATATTTATCAATTCTTAGTTTTTCTGTTTCGGGCATATCAGAGTTTTGAAGCTTCTTTCTTTATTTTCTCTTTTATATTTTTCCAGTTGTAAGGGAAAAAACATTTTGGTTCTATGTCTGTTTCTGCATCTTCAAAGTAAAATAAGCTTCTGATGGCAAGTTCCGGGGTAGAGTTTTTATACTTAGTTAAAAAAGCATCGAGTATTTCAGGTAATGTAAAATGATCCAGCAGGCAATACAAATCAATAAAGTCTCTCTTCTTACCTCTTGCAGTTATCGCTCCGATTTTCATCGCTGCAATTTCTTTTAATGATGCCATTCTTACCTGTTCTGAAATGAAAGGCTGTTCAATCATATCTGATGGCTGAAAAACAAAATCAGTTTTAACTGTATTAATCATTGTTAATAATGCATGCCGCATCTGCTGCCTTATTTCAACTGAATAATCAAGCTGAAGAGAAGTTAGCAAATCGGGCACATCAAACCTTACGTTTGTAAAGAAATCAATATCAGTCGAAGTACGGTGTCCAAGCTGCAATGCTAATGCAGTTCCACCAACAAGGAGGAATGATTGCGTGTATTCTTTTTCCTGAAGTGAATAAATCAGAGATAATGTATCGGGTTCAACTGTTTTTCTTTGAAGCATCTCATCTGTTCTAATGGTATGTGAAAATATCCACTGACAAAGTGGGTTGTTTTATCGCTGAACCATCTTGCTTTTTTTGCAGCATCTGCAATTTCTTCCCTGCCGTAAAACTCAATCAGTTCTTTAACATCGGCCCAGGAACCCCGCTCTAATACCCGTTCAATAATGCTTTGCTGATGAATTTTCGGGTCAATCAGTTTTGTATCTGCATCCCAGAATAAGTGAGTATTTGTTAAGAGTTTCATCATTGTAAAATTACTAAATCATTGCATCACTGTTTTGATTATTTTCGGTTACTTAAATCAACATTATGAAGCATTTCTTACTTGGAATTTGTTTTTTGTTTTCTGGACTTTTTGCTCTTGCACAGTTTAAAGCTGAAAAGATCAAATGGACAAAGGATGGCAGCAGTATGTACGAACAGGGTAAAGGAGCTGTTGTAAAAACAAATTTAAAAACAGGTGAACAGAAAATAATCCTTCCGGCATCTGCTTTAAAATCTGCTGAGGGAAAGCAGATCAGCATTGCAGATTTTGCCGTAAGTGAGAATGAAGGCAAAGTGCTCTTCTTTACCAATACTACCCGTGTATGGCGGTATAACACAAAAGGCGACTACTGGTTGTATGATGCTGCAACAAATGCTATCAAACAAATAGGAAAAGATAAGCCTGCCCAAACTTTATTGTATGCCAAGCTTTCTCCCGATGGAAAGAAAGCAGCTTATGTGCAGGCCAATAATATTTATGTGGAAGATATTGCAACAGGGAAGTCAACTGTATTAACATCTACCAACAATACCAAAAAACTCATCAATGGAACATTTGACTGGGTGTATGAAGAAGAATTCGGTTGCCGTGATGGTTTCCGCTGGAGTACCGACAGTAAGAATATTGCTTACTGGCAGGTTGATGCCAACCAGATCCGTGATTACTACATGCTCAATACAACCGACAGTATTTATTCAAAAGTAATTCCGGTGGAGTATCCAAAAGTTGGAGAGGCTCCATCACCTGTAAAAATTGGAGTGGTGAATGTGGAGAATGGAAAAACAGTTTGGATGAAGATTCCCGGCGATCCTGCCAACAATTATCTGCCAAGGATGGAATGGGCTGCTAACAATACCGAACTGGTAGTACAGCAACTCAACCGAAAGCAGAATGAAAGCAAACTGTATTTCTGCAATGCAGCAACAGGTATTGCCAAAGAATTTTACACAGAAAGCGATAAAGCGTTCATTGATATCAAGAGCCGCTGGAACGATGATGATCCGAGAGAATGGGATTTTATTAATAACGGCACTGCTTTTCTATGGGTGAGTGAAAAAGATGGATGGCGTCATATTTATAAAATAGGAAGAGATGGGAAGGAAACTTTGCTGACTGTTGGTAACTATGATATTGCTACGATCAGTGCTGTAGATGAAGTAAGTAATGAATTGTATTTTATTGCATCGCCTGACAATCCCATTCAGCGTTATCTCTATAAAGTAAAAATGGATGGAAAGAGTAAAGCAATACGTGTAACACCTGAGGGCTATAATGGAACCAACAGCTATGAACTGTCGCCCAATGGAAAATTTGGTGTACAGAGTTTTACCAGCAGAAATTTTGCACCTGCATCTCAACTCATCAGTTTACCGGCACATGAACCAATTGCAGGGGATGATCTGTTGAAAACAATGAAACCTGCCAACAGATCGAATCTTGAATTCTTTACCATTACTACTGAAGATGGTGTAACCATGGATGGATGGATGAGTAAACCAAAGAATTACGACAGTACAAAAAAATATCCGGTTGTGTTGTATGTGTACAGTGAACCTGCCACAACAACTGTGGAAGATGATTTTTATGCCGGTAATAATTTCATGTTCTCCGGTGATATGAATGCACAGGGATATTTTTATGTTTCACTCAACAACCGTGGTACACCAACACTCAAAGGTGCTGAATGGCGCAAAAGCATTTACAGGCAAATCGGCCGCATTAATGTCCGTGACCAGGCAATGGGCATGAAAAAATTATTGCAGGATCGTACATATCTTGATCCATCAAGAGTGGCAGCATGGGGCTGGAGCGGTGGAGGATCAACCACATTGCATTTATTGTTTCAATATCCTGATCTGTTTCAAACAGGTATTGCCATTGCAGCAGTAGGCAATCAATTGTTCTATGATAATATCTACCAGGAACGTTATATGGGTTTGCCGCAGGAAAACAAAGATGATTTCATTAAAGGATCGCCCATTACGTATGCAAAGAACCTGAAAGGAAATTTATTGTATGTACATGGAACAGGTGATGATAATGTGCATTACAGTAATGCAGAAGTATTGATCAATGAACTAATCAAAAACGGAAAACTGTTTCAGCTGATGTCTTATCCCAACCGTACACATAATATCAGTGAAGGGGCGGGAACGTTTCAGCATCTCATGAAATTGTATACAGCGTTCCTCAAAGAAAAATGCCCGCCGGGAGCGAAATAGATTGATTGCATTTTTTGTTGCTGATTTGTTTATTCACTTTTATAAAAATGGGAGAACGTCAGTCATTGATGTATTTTTGCTTAAACCATGAACGCTGCTGATGATAAAATTTATTTTTATCAGTATAGTTTCGCTGCTGCTGTTTTTCAAGAATACAAATGCGCAGACACCGGATGCTGATTCACTTCAACAATTGCTTAACGGTACGCTTCATTATCTTGTAAGTACACAATTTAAGGTCGACAATAAACGTGGCTTTAAAGGGGAGTGGTATTCAGGAATGAAGTTAAGTCTGGGCTTTCCGCTATTGGGTAAACCAGCGGAATATGCAGATGCAAATTGTTTTACAACAGCAAGTCTGCACAATGAGTTAAGCCGCATTTACCTCTCTGATACATTGCACTATTCTTTTTTAAAGCAAACAATAAATTCTTCCTACCAGGCCCTGCAGTTTTATAAAAATGGAAACGGCTATAATTTCTGGAGAGAATACCCGGTAAAATATCCTCTAAAGAAAACAGATACAGTTGTGATGATGCGGCAGCCAATGAGTTACCGGCTTAAATCAAGATTTATGAAGAAGGCTGCAAACGTAATGAATGATGCTGATGATACATCGCTGGGTTACTATGCAGAATTGCTGCAACAGCAAATGAATGATTCCATTGTTTCAAAACCATTACTGCCGCAGTTGATTTCTTACCGTGATCAACAAAGAAAGAACAGGCATTGGTATAATATCTGGAACAAAGATCCAAAGAACAGCGGTGCATTTATGACCTGGCTCGGCCCTGAAGTTGCAACGAAGCATCACAATTTTATTAATACCACTCTGCATAATCTTGTATTTTATCTTCCGGTAAGTAAATGTTATCCAAGATTAAGCAAACCTTATATTCCTTACGGAACCAATGATATTGATGCTGTTGTAAATGCAAATGTGCTGCATGCATTGGCTAAAAAAGGAGAGACCGACAGCAGCAGGATTATCCATAATGCTGCACAATACGTTACAACAAAAATCAAAAGAGGAAATTTTAAACGTACAACCGTCTACTATCCCAACAGGTATCATCTGCATACATCCGTTGCAAGGGCATACAGTTCGGGTATTAAAGAATTAAATGAAGCCGTTGAACTTTTGATTGCTGATATCATCAAACAGCAAAAGTCCGATGGATCTTTTAGGAGCAGGAAAAAACTTAATTCTTCTGACCAAATTCAATCTACTGCCAATGTATTATATACCCTGCTGCATATTGGTGAATTTGAAAAATATAAGACCCTGCCTGTATTGGAGAAAGCATTGAGTTATCTGCTTTCACAAATGAAAATAGACCCGGTTCAGGGTGTTTACTGGGATGGCGGTGTCTTTTTTTCAGGAGGAACAGTAGTGAAAAATAGGTTACAGTTTAAAAGCGATGCAAATACAACTGTAACAATCAGCTGGTGTTTGATGAAGATGATAGAGTTGAAAAAGAAGAACCTGCATTGAAGAAGATGCAGTAAAAAAACAAGTGAGTCTTCTTTTACAACTGGTTACTCTCAATAGTAGATTCTGCAAAGAGGTTTATATCCAACAAAGATTCCTGATGAGGTATGCACGTCTTCCAATAATTCAATCCATTTTATTACTGACTGAAATCTTGAAGTGGTGATATCAAAATACCAATCCTGGTAAATTCTGATTTGTGATATATCATCCGGTGAACGCAATGGCTGTACAACTTTGTACTGACTGTTTCCTGCATCATCATAAGCCATTACTGTATCCCTGGGCATTTGCCAGGTAAAAATTTCTTTTGCCGGAATCGGTCTGTTCGATTCAGGATCAATTGCTTTTAACTTCCCTTTTTGTATTGCCTGAAAGATAATCTCCGGAACAGGTTTTCCAATTTCTGAAGTAAATAAAGGATTGTTTTTTGGAAGAGATTTAATGATCCATTCGCATTCTGTTGCTTTTAACAGAGTTGTATCATGACGGACAAGAATGGAATTTGATGGGTTGCTTTGGGCAAAGCAACCAACCGCAATGATGAGCAATGTGAGGGTGGTGGCAATATTTCTCATACTGAAAAAACGACATTTCAGAAAGTTATTGTCTGATAAATGTTAAACTTTTTTAAATTAGCAGGATATGCAGTATTTCTTTCTCAAAACATTACTTCAGCCGCAGGTAATTTTTCAACCTGCATCTTCACCAGCTCAGCACCTCTTTCCATAGCTTTGCGGTTTACTGGTAACAAATGATGATATTTTTCCGGTAATACTTTTTCCAGCGCCTTCATAATATCATCAACCGTAACAATTGGTTTCAACTGCAGGTAAGCACCCAGCATCAGCATATTCATGATACGTGGATTTTTCATCTGGATGGCTTCTGTAGTTGCATCAATACCAATGATTGTAATATCTGTTCGTTCAATCGCATGTATAATTGTAGAAGAATCATACAGTAAGACGCCACCCGGTTTTACTTTGGCTGCAAATTTTTCCATCGAGGGCTGATTGAGAATAATCGCTGTATCAAATGCTGCAATAATGGGTGAGCTTATTTTTTCATCGCTGAGTATGGTAATACAGTTAGCTGTGCCTCCACGCATTTCTGGACCGTACGATGGCATCCATGAAATTTCTTTGTCTTCCACCATTCCTGCATACGCAAGTGTCATTCCCATTGACAGAACACCCTGTCCGCCAAAACCTGCAATGATGATTTCTTCCAGCATAATTTGTTCCTCCTTAAAATATTTTTTGCTCTCCTTTCGGAACTTTAATATCACCGATTGGAAATACAACACTCATTTCATCCTGTATGAAAGCTGATGTTTCAACAGGTGTCATCTTCCAGTTCGATGGGCAGTTCGCTAATATCTCAACAAAGCATGTTCCCTTGTGCAGCTGCTGATATTGAAAGGCATGCAGCAATGCTTTTTTTGTATGACGTACTGCGCTTGCACTGTTCACCGCCTGTCTTGTTACAAAGTAAGCACCGGGCAATTGTGCCATCAGTTCAGAAATTTTCATTGGTGCTCCATACATTTCTGTTGAGCGTCCATCAGGACTGGTTGTAGTTTTCATTCCCGTTAATGTAGTGGGGGCCATTTGTCCGCTCGTCATTCCATACACGGCATTGTTCATGAAAACGATCAATATATTTTCACCACGGTTCACTGCATGTATTGTTTCAGCAATACCAATCGCTGCCAAATCACCATCACCTTGGTAGGTAAATACATAGTTGTCTGGCATTAAACGTTTGATGGCTGTTGCAACAGCACAGGCACGGCCATGCGCTGCTTCCTGCATATCAATATCCATATAATCATACGCAAAAACAGAACAGCCAACAGGAGCAACACCAACTGTTTTTTCCTGTATATCCATTTCTTCCACTACCTCCATAATCAGTTTGTGAACAAGGCTATGTGCACAGCCGGGACAATAATGCATGGTTGTATCAACCATTGTAGTTGGACGGTGATACACCAGTTCATATTCATCTTCGGGGTTGCATGCAAGAGCCGGAAGAGGATTTACTTTTATAGTACTCAGTTCTTCAGTTTGCATAAGCTGGTTGAATTAGTTGTTCAAGATGCTGTACAATTTCTTCAGGTGTGGGAATCATACCACCCATTCTTCCGTAAAACTCAACAGGAACTTTCCCATTCACCGCAAGCTTTACATCTTCAATCATTTGTCCGCTGCTCAGTTCAACACTCATCATCATTTTTGTATTATCTGCAAGTTTGTTCAATGCATCATACGGAAAAGGAAACAATGTAACAGGGCGGAATAAACCAACCCTCAATCCTTTCTGCCTGCATAAATCCATTGCTTTATGACAAATCCTTGCACTCAATCCATACGCTACCAAAACATAATCAGCATCAGCTGTATTGGTTTCTTCAAAACGAACTTCGTTACTACGGATCGTATCAAATTTTTTCTGCAGTTTAATATTGTGCTGCTCCATCTCTTCGGGTTGAATATGCAGCGATGTGATATAATTTCTTTTTCTTGTTTTGGGTTTACCAACAGTTGCCCATGGCTTTTCTGTTTTGTTGATGACATGATGACCAAAAGTCACCTTCTCCATCATCTGACCGATTGCACCATCCGATAAAATCAAAACAGGATTACGGTATTTATCTGCCAGATCAAAACCAAGAAAAACAAAATCGGCCATTTCCTGAACAGAAGATGGTGCTAATACAATCAACCTGTAATCACCATGACCACCACCTTTTGTTGATTGAAAATAATCTCCCTGTCCCGGTTGTATGGTTCCAAGTCCCGGGCCTGCACGGTTTACATTTACCAATAAGCAGGGCAACTCTGCACCCGCCATATAAGAAATCCCTTCCTGCATTAAACTGAAACCTGGTGATGATGAACTCGTCATAGCTCTGAAACCTGCACCGGCAGCGCCATACACCATGTTAATGGAAGCCACTTCACTTTCGGCCTGCATCACAATTCGGTTGTACTTCGGCATTTCACGGGCCAGGTATTCCAGCACTTCCGATTGCGGTGTAATGGGATATCCGAAATAAGCATCGCAGCCGGCCTGTATGGCCGCTTCGGCGAGTGCTTCATTTCCTTTCATCAGTTTTGTTTCCATGTATTGATGTGTGGATGATTAATGGCAGACTTATACGCTTCTTTTTACCGGAGTAACAGATGAAAGAATCAATTGCCTTGCCTCTTCCCTGCTCATGTCAACTTTTTGTTTTTTTGCTTTTGTGCGGTACACGGTAATCACTGCATCCGGACAAACCAGCGCACAATTCACACAACCCGTACACAGATCATTATCGGCAACAATGTAACGGTAACCTTTTGTGTTGATGGTTGCTGAAAGCGAAAGGGCATGTTCTTTACAGGCCGTGGTACACAGTTCGCAGCCCTTGCATTGTTCAATATCAATTACCACTTTCCCCTTTACGATGCGTTGCTTTGGCTGGGCCGATGCAGAAGAGTTTTTTTCTTCCATAGAAGTAATTTATTGCGGAAGTCCGGTCAAAACTAACACCTTTTAGTTTTCATTCTCATTGAGTTAATCAGGCCGGGAACTGATAGTTATCAATGTTTTTTAAAAGGCAGGAAAACGATTTGTTGGCCGGCGTTAGTGCAGGTGGCGACGGTTGTTGCCACGCTCGTTTTATGGTTCCGTTTTCATGGCAGCAATTAGTGTGGCAGCCTGTACTGAGCATAGTCGAAGTATCACTCACTTGTACGTTCAGTTTTCATGGCAGCAATACAGCTTCAAAACAGGTATGCCATACTTTCAAAGTATGGCATACCTATGATCAGTTTTAACGGCGAGGTAGGCAGCTAAACCAGGCCCGGAGCCGAGACTCGCCTGAGAACTCTTTTATTGAATGATTTGTTTTTGATGGAGACCCTGAGGTGAAGAGGTTTTTACACAGTTCATGTTAGGCGTTCATTTTTCTTTTGCGAATCATAAACAAAACAATGAAAAAGTAAAGCAAAGTCATAACTCCAATACTGATATAGCTTGTATCATTATATTCTACAGACCAACTCGAAGGAAGGTAATCTCGATAGAAGTTCGTGATAAGAATAATTGCTTTTTCGTAGTTGGTGAATATCCAAAGAGAAAACATAACAATTATTGTTATAAAAATATTAAGTCGCATTTTTTTGAACACGAAAAGCAATGGGATCAGTAATACTGTTATAGTTAAGAATATTATACTCTGAATTAGGTAACTTTTGCTTAACGTCACATCTGAAAGCGACTTTTGGTTGTTGATAGCAATTACGCAGTATAGAATGTAAAAAACAATTGATAAAAAGAGCATTAGTTTATTAGCGTTATTTAAATATTGGAGTTTAATCAACTTAAGCTTAGTAAAGAAGACTGCTAATAAAAGAAATATGGAGGTAGATAAAATATACCCCAATACAATTTCACTGAATATTTGAAAAACTATATAGTCCATTTAAAATAACGGCCAACGTTCTGCACTGCTGCAGGTAGGGATTTTGAAAATCGTCTGCCAATTGGCAACGCCTTGTCAGCGGTAGTTGTTTTCATTTCTTCGTCAGTTTGTATCGTAAATGTGTTGTCAAGTCTGATGGTATTACTTCTGCAATTTGAATATCATATTTGTCTTTGTCAATACCGTCAAACAGTCGGACACCACTTCCTAAAAAAACAGGTGCAATGTGAATGAAAAATTCGTCCACAAGCCCTGCATTGAGAAATTGCTGAATAGTATTCGCTCCACCTTGAATTCTTATGTCCTTTCCATTGGCTGATTGTTTTGCTTTTTCTAACGCACTGTGTATTCCGTCATTAATAAAATAAAAAGTTGTTGTTCCTTTTTGAACCCAAGGCTCCCTTTTTTCGTGTGTCAGCACATAAACATCTGCTTTGTATAAATCTTCCGGCCAACTCACTTCGCCTTCTTCAAACATTCGTTTTCCCATAATGAAAGAACCTGTTCTTGCAATCGTCTCTCTGATAAATTTACCATCAGGTCCGTCTTCATTCCCATGTTCCATTCCTAAGTATTCCCAAAATGCTTTTTGATTCAGCATCCACATGTGAATTTTTCCAGATACACCGCCCATTGGGTTGACGGGACCTCTGTTGTCGCCTGCGAAAAAGCCATCAAGTGATATTCCGCTGTCAAAGATAATTTTGCTCATTTTATTTATTGTTCGTCAAAGTTAATTGTTATCGGTTAGTTCGATCGTTAGCACTGTAGTCCTGCAATTACCGCTAACACGTAATTTATGATATTCTATGCTATATGGTAAAATTATTCACTTGTGAAAATCAATGTCCACGTCCCGGTTCGTGAAGACACGAACCAAGGCTTTGGTAACACTCCGCCCATCCCCGGGAAGTCTTTTACTGAATGATTTGTTTTTTGATGAAACATGGATTGGAAAAAATGAGACAGCTTCAAAACAGGTATGCCATACTTTCAAAGTATGGCATACC
This sequence comes from Lacibacter sp., assembly GCA_040081135.1. Taxonomy (GTDB): domain Bacteria; phylum Bacteroidota; class Bacteroidia; order Chitinophagales; family Chitinophagaceae; genus Lacibacter. The sequence goes on from JBEBHT010000033.1 coordinate 18,981, forward strand.
TGTGCACGACCCGTTTGTAAATGCACTTTACTCTTTATTGTTTTTGATAAACTGTTGTGGTAATTAATCGCTTCTTGGTTGTATATACTCCTGCTGTAATATTGACATAGTAGTTATTCGAAAAAGTAACCGTATTACCCGACACTGCAACCTTGTATTTGCCTGGATTGTCATAACGGGATTGCACAATATCTAAATAATTTTGAATTGTAACTGTGTCTTTAGCTGCAGATAAAGTATACGTAGTGGCAACACCTGGAGCTGTTACGTTATTAATTGTTGTAGAATATGGTTGTACAGTTGTTTGGTTGGTTGATATAGTGTAATCTTTAGTTTCTCCTGTTTGATTGATCGTGTATGAAAACCCGGTCAGCAGCATATTGTCTTTTGTTACGGTCAATGTACCTGAAAAATTACTTCCGGTATTTGTTTCAGCAGTCGAAATA
>JBEBHT010000332.1:0-4635 GCA_040081135.1 Lacibacter sp.
GATGACGACTTCCATAATTTCACCGCATTAAATCTTCCTGAAAATCATCCTGCCCGTGATATGCAGGATACGTTTTATATCAGCACCAATCCTGCATGGCTCCTGCGTACACATACAAGCAATGTGCAGATCCATGAAATGCAAAAAGGAAAGCTGCCTATCCGCATTATAACTCCGGGTCGTGTATACCGCAACGAAACCATCTCTGCAAGAAGTCATTGCTTCTTTCATCAGGTGGAAGGTTTGTATGTAGATGAAAAAGTAAGCTTTGCTGATCTCAAACAAACACTGTATTTCTTTGTGCAGGAAATGTTTGGTAAAGATGTGAAGGTTCGTTTCCGTCCTTCTTATTTCCCGTTCACTGAACCAAGTGCTGAAATGGACATCAGTTGTTTACTCTGCAATGGCGAAGGCTGTAATGTTTGTAAAAAAACAGGCTGGTTAGAAATCTTAGGTTGCGGAATGGTTCATCCCAAAGTATTGGAGAACTGTGGCATCGACAGTAATAAATATTCAGGCTTTGCATTTGGCATGGGCATTGAACGTCCTGCATTGCTGAAGTATGGCATTAAAGACATTCGCCTGTTCAGTGAAAATGATGTGCGGTTTTTGAAACAGTTTACGGGGGCGGTGTAACGGTTTGTAGTTTTTAGTTTGTTGTTACCAGCTGTTGCACTGCGATTAAACTTTTGTTGCGTCGCACTCTTGTACGTTCACTAATTCTGATCATCACTTGTCTGAACCATGATTTGGGCAGATTAAAAAGATTAAGCTGATTAAGTTTACTATTATTCATTGTTCTTACTAATTGAAGATTCAGACATCATCCTGTAAATCCATAAAATCCAAAAAATCATGGTTCAGACAATTTGCGTTTGCGGTGCAGGAACAATGGGCAGCGGTATTGCACAGGCCGCAGCACAAAGCGGCATCTATACCATTCTCTTTGATTTGAATACAGAAGTATTACAGAAAGCTGAAGCATCCATCACTCAGAATCTTGATAGCCTTGTTCAGAAACAAAAAATAACGGAGGAGCAACGGAGGAGCATCAACGGAAATCTGCAATACATCAATGAAATCAACGGTTGTATTGCCGATGTAATTATCGAAGCTATCATTGAAAAACCCGAAGCAAAGATTGCTCTCTTCAATCAGCTGGCAGAGATTAATCACAGTGAAACCATTTTCGCCAGTAATACATCGTCACTTTCTATTTCTCAACTGCAGCAAAAAATTGTGCAGCCTCAACGGGTGGCAGGAATGCATTTCTTTAACCCTGCTACAATCATGAAATTAGTGGAAGTGGTAAAAGGTGATCAAACAAATGATGCTGTAATTGCAGGGTTGGTTGACTTAACTAAACAAATGAATAAAGTGCCCGTTGTATGTAAAGATGCTCCCGGGTTTATTGTTAACCGTGTGGCACGACCTTATTATATTGAATCACTGAAACTGGTTGAAGATGGAGTTGCTGACTACGCAACTATTGATGCGCTCATGGAAGCAAGTGGATTTAAAATGGGACCATTTAAACTCATGGATCTTATCGGCAACGATATTAACTACGCTGTAAGCTGCAGTATATATGAGCAGCTTGGTAAACCCGAACGGTTAAAACCATCTTCAATACAGAAACAAAAAGTGGAAAGCAATCAGCTCGGCCGTAAAACAGGAAAAGGCTACTACAAATACGATGATAAATTGCTATAAAACATCGTACTTCGCAAATCATAAATCATACATCTAATGATCTTTGTTACCGGTGGCGCAGGATTAGTAGGCTCGGCTTTGCTGAAACAGCTGCTTCACTTACATGAAGTGCCGGTTAAAGCTTTGTACCGTACTTCCATGCCTTTGTTACTGACGGAGGAAGAAAAAAGAAAAATTCAATGGATTAAAGGTGATGTGCTGGATACTTCTTTACTGGATGACATCATGAAAGATTGCCGGCAGGTGTATCACTGTGCTGCTGTTGTTTCTTATCACTCCAGCCGCAGGGCCCAGATGTATAAGATCAATATTGAAGGCACGGCCAACATGGTCAACATCGCACTGGAAAATAAAATTGAGAAGTTTGTTCATGTAAGTTCAGTTGCTGCAATTGGCCGCAAACGCCAGGGTGAACAGGTAACTGAAAAAACAGAATGGACAGAAGAGACCAACAATTCCCATTACGGAAAAACAAAATATTTATCTGAGCTGGAAGTGTGGCGTGCAATCAGCGAAGGGTTAAATGCAGTAATTGTAAACCCATCTGTTATACTTGGTGAATCAAACTGGGAAAACGGTTCTGTTGCCATCTTTAAAAAAATGTGGGAAGGATTTCCCTGGTACACAACCGGCGGAACAGGATTTGTTGATGCAAAAGATGTGGCCGATGCAATGATTCAATTAATGCACAGCGATATTTCTGCTGAACGTTTTTTGCTGAGTAATGAACACCTCACCTTTCAGCAGCTCTTTACAAAAATCGCCAACAGTTTTGGGAAAAAACCACCGCAACGTTTTGCAAAACCATGGATGGGTGAACTTGTGTGGCGCATGGAAGCATTGAAAGCAATGTTCAGCAGTAAAGAACCATTACTTACAAAAGAAACAGCCGGAACAGCACAGGCAACTACTTTCTTCGACAGCAGTAAAATAAAAAATGCATTACCCGGTTTTCAATTCACTCCTGTTGATGAAAGCATTCAACGTACCTGTAACTGGTTGGTTGATCATTATGGATTAAAGAAATAAGATGGAATTTTACCATCCTTTTATGTATTCTTTCGCTATCTCTTCTTAAATAAGAGCCAATCTTCCCCATATATTTCCTCTGGCCTGAAAATTGTTTATTTTAGCTTTCAGAACAATATCACATGAAATGAGCGCCAGCAAATAATTTAACACCAATCTTGGTGCTGATCAGCGAATAACATGTGGCCAATAAACAATTTCAAATATCACATGAAAACAATCTATTCCTTTCTCTTTTTATTTATTTCTTTTTCGGCTTCAGCACAATCTTTTTTTTATATCAAAGGAAAAGTAATTGACGACAGTACCAAGCTGCCAATGGAAGGAGCATCTGTACTTTGCCAGAATACAACCAAAGGAACCATCACCAATAAGGATGGCGAGTTTAGAATGGAGTTACCTTCAGGCGGACATAACCTGGTGATATCGTATACCGGTTTTGAAAGTGAAAGCATCCGCATCAGTTCTTCACAGGACAACAGCAATGATCTGAATTTATCGCTGAAGAAGAAAGAAAAGAAAATGGAAGAAGTGGTGATACAGGCCACTACCGAAGTGAAAGATGGCTGGACGAAATACGGTAAACAGTTCACTGATTATTTTATCGGCACTACTCCTTTTGCCAAACAATGCAACATTGAAAATCCTGAAGGATTAAAGTTTTACTTTTCTAAAAAGAAGAACCGTCTCAAAATAAAAGCAGAGCAACCGGTAGTAATCATGAATTATGCACTGGGTTATAAAATTCAATACCAGCTCGATTCCTTTATTTATGATTACACAACGAAGTTCAGTGCCTACGTAGGTGTTGCATTTTATACGGAACTGGATTCAACTGCGGAGCAAAAAACAACCTGGTTACAAAACAGGGAGAAAGCATACTATGGTTCACGTCTTCATTTTATGCGTTGTTTTTACGACAGTACTTTGAAAGAAAATGGATTTGCACTGGAAGAAATATATACAGACAGCACAACAGGCAAACTGAAAATCAGTTCACTGGAAAATCCATACGACTCTGCTGTATATGCACTGGTTGACAGTGTAGATAAAGAAATCAACCTGTTTGGAAAATACCGTGTGGCTTATACACTGGAGCCGATGGAAAAAGAATATCTCGTGGCCAATAAATATCCACTTACCGCTAAAGAGCAATTATCAACTCTTGAATTTTTAAATGGATTTGTGATTACCGAGAATGGTTTCTTTTATAACCAGACAGAAGTAATTAACAGTGGATACTGGGCCTGGAAAAATTTAGCCGATCAGTTGCCTTATGATTACTGGCCGGAAGAAAAATTTGTTCAGTTTCCCTGATTATAAATTTTTAAGTTTCTCCCACATTTCAGGAATACGTTTTACCCAAACCAGTTCCTTTTTTTTCTGTAAGGCATCTTCAACAGGTGTTCCAAAATAAGTTCTGTTTCCTTCAATGGAATCCGGTACTCCGCTTTGCGCAAACACAACAGCATTTTCGCCAATCGTTAATGTTTTGCTTACACCTACCTGCCCCCATAAGACAACACCATCCTTAATATTAACAGCACCTGCAACACCAACCTGTGCAGCAAATAAACAGTTCTTACCAATAATACTGTCGTGCCCGATATGTACCTGGTTATCGAATTTAGTACCACGGCCAATCACTGTATCATGGCTCACTCCTTTGTCAATTGTGCAGGCTGCGCCAATTTCCACATCATCTTCAATTACAACCCTTCCGCAACTTTCCATTTTTTTATACCATACATCACGGTTCTTTTTGGTATTGTAGTAAAATGCGTCGCTGCCAATAACTGTTCCCGATTGAATAATGACATTGTTTCCAATTACTGTATAATCATAAATGGAAACATTGGGGTGGATGATACAGTTCTTCCCGATGGTTACATG
>JBEBHT010000333.1:0-4622 GCA_040081135.1 Lacibacter sp.
GTTGAATAATGGTGCCGCCACACCACCTGCATCAAGCCCTGCATTTACAGCAACAGAAAGTTCCAGTATTTTTATTTCACCCCCTATATTCCCTATACTCCCTTCAAGTGTTGCTTCACTTTTCATCCCAAAATCTTTTACACCCCATTTGCCTGAAGTTTTATCGGGACCTATTTTAATAAATTCTTTTATCGACCCACTTGCTTCCATTTTTACAATTTTATCATCGCCTATACTCCATGTCTCGCCTAAACCTGCTCCTATTGTAAATTCTTCAAACGTCCCATCATCTGCAAAATTCATTTCAATCTCGCCCACTATGCCTTCACCACCTTCAATTCCCCATGAATTGCAGGTCCATGTTATCTTTGCAGGGCCTATACCTAATTTGCCTTTAAAATTTGCACAGTATTCATCTTCCCATTCTTTCAAAATGCCATCCTTCATTGCCAGCGGTTCAAATGAAGAGCAATCAGACTTCATTACCATTTTGTATTCACTGAGAATAGTTGAGATATCTTTCAAATAATCTCTCTCAATTGATGGGAAGGAGATGGTTGTTTCCGGCACCCAGTAAGGAGCCCAGTTGGCATAATCCCTGTAAAACTTCCGCACAATAAATTCTTTTCGCTGAACATATCCATTTACCAATGGCGACAAACCTGCGAGATACTTTTCTTTTTCTGCATTTATTTCTCTGCATTTTGCTAACTCAAGGGCAGCAATTTCATCTTCATCACCTGCTTCGCCACCTTCCAGTTTGTTCAGCAGCGCAGCATATTTTTTTGCAATAGCTTGTAATTTTAAATTATAAGGGGCAGTCAGTTTTTTTAAATTATACTTGAAAACATCCGATTCCCTGGTACTTTCTATCTGGTAAGTTTGCATTCCGTCCATAATAATATGCTGAGCTTTTACACGAAGAGGAGAGATGCCCTTCATAAAACTCGCCATCAATATTTTTTGTTTTACATCATCATTTACTTTAGGCGTTTTCGACTCAATATTTGCTATTGTTATTTCAAGCGATTTCTTTTCCATTTCTAAATCTATTTGAAACTGTTCCATATCATCCAGGTTTGATGGCATAGCAGGTAACTTAATTCGTTTAAGCATTGGAAATTCATTTCCCAGCAGGCGGCTCATTATTTCTCCAGGCTTTGTTTTATTATCTAACTGTCGAAGTATAGCAACTACCTGTTCATCATGACTTGTGGTTAACGACTTTGTTCCATGATCTTTCGCTTTTTTTGTATCTCCTTTTTTCAGGTACATCAGGCAAAGAATTTTATTGGCCGTTGGGTGTAATGAATCTTTTTGCAAACATTGCTGCAAATACTTCATCGCTTTGTCTACATCTCCCAAACGGTAATATGCATTGCCAAGATTAGAGAGGATCGCAGCTTCGCCCGGTTTCTGTTTGTTCCAGTATTCCAGAATAGGAATCGATTTTTCAGGTAAGCCGCCCATTATTAAAAAAGCAGAAAAATTGTTCGCTGCCAATGCATCTGATGGATTTAATTCAACAGCCTTGCTGTATAAATACAAACTGGTCTTAGGTACATTTTGAAGCCAGGCAGCAAAAGCTGTATTGCCGATTTCTTTTGATTGAATTAGATTTTTATTCTTTACATAATCATCTGCTTTCTTTTTGTCAGTTGGTTTTACAGCGTTTGAAATAGCAGTGTAAAGTTGCTGTACATAAGTTTTATAAGTTTCTGTTGTTAAGAGTTGCGGCAACTGAATGAGCTTTGGAGAAAGTGCCGGAATTGTAAAATTGAATTTAGGGGCAGGTACGTTCCTATTATAATCAGGTACAACAGGAGTTGCTGATGGCTTCATATCAGCAGGTACTGGTAATGGAGTAAGCGTAGTAAGTTTAGGCAAATATTTTAGGGTATAAGTTGAGATTTTTTCGTGTAGAACTACAAATTGAGATGGAGATTTGCCGGAATTTAAAATTGCTTCCAGCGGAGCTAATGCACCTGGTCTTTTTATCAGATCAGCCACTTTTTTCATATGAGGATAAGTGCCTTTTGGCAAGTGAACCGTAATCAGCTGAGGAACCTCGGCACTGAGTGATTTATTGAAATACGCTGGATTTATTGTAGCCAAGTATGTTCTTGTCTCATCTTCCTTACTGAAAGCAAATACATCTAACCTATCCAAAAATTCCTCCATTCCTCTACGGCTATATGAGCTGAAATTGTAAAATTGGCTTACGGTTCGGTTAAGCCATTCCTGTGGCTTGTTTAAATATTCCTTCAATACTTCTTTTGTTTCTTTAGTGTCTAGTTCTATCCGGGCAATTCTTTTATCAAATTTTTGTTTCTCCGTTTCCCATGTTTCTATTAATCTTTTCCGGTAAGGAGCCATTTGTTCAGGTGTAGAAGTTTTTGAATTATCAATGCGTTTGAGCTGGTCATCAAGATTTGCCTTATTGGCGGCTTCGGCAGCGGGAGTATAAGCCTCCTTTGCAAATGCCGTTTGCCTGCTTTTGTATGCATCCACATCTTTCAATAATTGTTGTAAAAATTCTTTGCGGGTTACGGCAAGAAAAACAGGTAGATCGCTGTTGCGGATGATGATGAAATCGTGTTTTGATTTGTAAATGGTATCATAAACATTTGACATTGCAATCTGTTCGTAATAATCAATCCTTCCTTCAGTACGACTCTTTTCAAACATCTTAAAAGCATATTTTCCATTGATTGTAAATGCGCCAACGTCTGTGCACAGTGAAGTGTTAAAAACATTATTAAAATGCACAGCAGCAAATGAACCACTTTCGCCTTCTGTAAAGATTTCATTACGGTTTTCATAACAGTAATAGGCATAAAATCTCATTTTGGAACTGTAGCATCCTTTGATGCCTGTTGCATTATAAAATTCCTTTGTAAAGCCGGATGAGTAGTCAAAAAAATAATCGTTGGAATAAGCCAGTTTAGCTCCTTTGAAGTTTTTCAATACCCCTTTTACCCAATTTTCGGCAATGGCTAATTGAGGCTTCATTTTAGTAATGCTGATGTTTGCTTTTGAATCTTCGAAAGACCGCATATAATCATCCTGAAAGCGAACAGATTGAGAAGGTTTATTTGCGGCCCTTGTGTTGCAATCCTGCCCATATGCAATTTGTGTTGTTACAAGCAGTAAAGCGATCAGTATCATTTTCAGAAATAAAAATTCTTGGTAATAAACTCGCTGCAAATAGTACATGTTTAATCTTTAGTTATCTTAATGTTACTGATATAATATTTATTAGTCGTTTCCGAATTATAACTATAAAATGACAGGGTATTGAATAAGTGAGCCGCAGGAATAGCTTTTTCATATTGCGCTATTTTAGTGTTATCAATAAACACCTGCAACATTTCTTCTTTCTTTTTAATGGTCACTGTAATGCGGTTATTTTTTTTGTTGTTAGAAAAGCCTGGAGCAACAAAACTATTAGCGCCGTTTGAATAACCCGGCGGCGAGGGGAATTTTGTTTCCAGCGATACATCTCCATCTCTTCCATCAAAGCCGGGGCGAAGTCCCAAATCCAAAAATGATTCTGCATTACCAGGGTTTGTTTCTTTGGCCAGTTTGAAATGTAGTCGTTTGGCACCCCACGTAAAATTTTGAGCAACTACCACATCGAAACTCAACGTAAAATTTTGTGGTAATGGTTTTTTAATTTGAGCGGGGGTTATTGTATAATCTGCCACAATAGCCCAGCTACCTGCTAAACCATCCAAATTGGTAATAACACTACCATTGCCACCCGAACCTATATTACTTTTCCAGCCAATTGGAGTTTTACCAACAGTAGTGGTAGAAAAATCTTCAAAGAAAAAAATGTTTTTATCGGTACTGATTTTCTTACTCGTTTCAGATGCTTCTTTAATCACCACTGCTTCTTTGAAGGATGGAGAACGGAGTGGTTTATATGTTTGACCCTTTATTTTTTCAGGGTTAAAGAAATAATTATAGACAAAATCAAAATTAAAATTATTCAGTATTGATTCATGTAAGTGTAGAAAATACGGCTGTCTTTCCATTCCCAAGTCCCACCTGATAACAAGCCACTGCGGCTGGTCTGTTTTGCAAAGTTCACGGGTTGCTTGTTTTACTTTTAAAATAGGAAATGTGGCCTCTGTTCCTTCCTTACCATAAATGTCTTTGGTGTCAAACATATCATCATAACCTTCTGTTGCATTTACAAATGTTTGGAGAGTGATTTGTGTTCTGGAAAGTTTCATTTCAGCAATACTGTTCCATTTGCTTTTATATTTTTCTTTCAGCCTTGCCAGATTTTTTTGAGCCTTAGATAAATTTTCTGCTGATACAGGTTCTATATTTTGCCATACCGGTAATTGCTTTTCCACCTGTGTGAAAAACTCACCAATTGTTACTTTTTCAAAAGGCAGTTCCTTGTCTTTAGTCATAATAACAACATAGCAGTTATGTGGTATGTAAAAATGTTTATACGCTGAAAGGTTTTTGTGATTGGTAAATCCCAGTAAACCACTTGCAGCTTTATTATCCGCATTATATCCTTTTGAATTCCCAGAGAAATCAGCCAGTATAAAATAATATTCTTCGGAACTTGAAATAAAAGATACAGGCATACTGATGGATTG
>JBEBHT010000034.1:0-19354 GCA_040081135.1 Lacibacter sp.
GGTACTCATTACTGTAAACAGCTCTGCTCCACGTTGCCGTCCGAGAAATGCAAAGCGGTTGATGAAATACAAACATGCATCTACCATCAGCAACCGCCAGGAAAGCAATGAAGATTACCTGGCAACAGCAATAGCAAATACACATCTTACCATCAAAGAATGGAGTGTAAATAATATTGATGCCGACCCTGTACAGCTTGGCCTTGGAGGTTCTCCAACGAAAGTAAAAAAAGTGGATAATATCGTTTTTCAATCAAAAGAATCCAGAACACTTGATGACTTTGATGAAGACATTGACGGATTAATGAATGAACTGATTGAAGCACATATTATTGGTTAGAAATCTGAATTCTCAAAATTTTATTTCATGAACAATATTATCGTTTATTGCGAACTCGATGAAGGCAGGATTGCAGATGTAAGCCTGGAGCTTTTAACAAAGGGCCGCAGCCTTGCCAACCAGTTGAACTGTAAACTGGAAGCACTTTTAATTGGTGAGAACCTGGCAGGATTTGAAAAGGAAATTTTTCCTTATGGTGTTGATACGGTTTACATGGCCGATGATAAACGACTTTCGCCCTATTCCACACTGCCACATACATCCATCGTTGTTAATCTTTTCAGAGAACAACAACCACAGATTGCATTAATGGGTGCTACAACTATTGGCCGTGATCTTGGTCCACGTGTTTCATCTGCATTGAAAAGCGGGCTAACTGCTGATTGCACTGAACTTGAAATTGGCGAACATGAAGACAAAAAACTCGGCAAGGTTTATAAGAATTTATTGTACCAGATCCGCCCTGCATTTGGCGGAAATATTATTGCAACCATCATTAACCCTGATTGCCGTCCGCAAATGGCAACTGTAAGAGAAGGTGTAATGAAGAAAGAAATCGTTGATCCCGGTTACAAGGGAGAAACAGTCAATCTTGATGTAGAAAAATATGTTGACGATACAGCTTTTGTAGTAAAAGTGATCGAACGTCATATGGAAACATCAAAAGTGAATATCAAAAATTCACCGGTGATTATTTCAGGTGGGTTTGGTGTAGGCTCTGCAGAAAATTTCAAACTGCTACACAACCTGGCAACCTTACTTGGTGGTGAAGTAGGCGCATCAAGAGCTGCTGTTGATGCAGGATATGCAGGCCACGAACGCCAGGTGGGACAAACCGGTGTTACTGTTCGTCCTAAATTATATATCGCCTGCGGTATCTCCGGACAAATTCAGCACCTCGCAGGAATGATGGAATCCAGCATTATTATTTCAATCAATAATGATCCCAATGCACCCATCAACAAAATTGCCAACTATGTAATAACAGGAAGAGTGGAGAATGTGATTCCTAAAATGATCAAGTATTATAAAGAGCATACAAAATAATTTGTAAAATTCAATTCAGCTTTTATGGCAAATTTTTTTACTGATAACCCCGATCTGCAGTTTCATCTTTCACATCCGTTGATGCAGAAAATAGTGGCACTAAGGGAAAATAACTTTCATGATAAAGATGCGTTTGACTTTGCTCCTAAAGATTATGAAGATGCAATGGACAGTTACGCACAGGTACTGGAAGTTGTTGGTGAAATCAGTGGCGATATTGTTGCGCCAAACGCTGAAGCTGTGGATCATGAAGGACCTACACTGGAAAACGGAAGAGTAACGTATGCAAAGGGAACCCAGGAAAACCTTGATGCCATCAAACAGGCCGGATTGATGGGCATTACCCTGCCCCGTGAGTTTGGCGGACTTCATTTCCCTATTGTGCCTTACATTATGGCGGCAGATATTGTTTCCCGTGCTGATGCAGGATTTGTAAACATCTGGGGATTGCAGGACTGTGCCGAAACGATTAATGAATTTGGTTCTTATGAACAGCGTGAAAAATATCTTTCAAGAGTTTCACATGGCGAAACAATGGCAATGGCACTGACTGAGCCTGATGCCGGTTCTGATTTGCAGGCAGTAATGCTGAAAGCACATTTTGATGAAGAAAAAAATACATGGCTGCTGAATGGTGTGAAACGGTTCATCACTAATGGCGATGGTGATATTTCGCTTGTGCTTGCCCGTACAGAAGAAAGAACACAGGATGGCCGTGGACTTTCCATGTTTATTCATGATAAAAAAAGTGGCGGAATTACCGTAAGAAGAATAGAACATAAATTAGGCATCAAAGGTTCTCCTACCTGTGAACTGGTGTACAAAAATGCTCCGGCAGAACTTTGCGGACAACGCAAATTCGGTTTAATCAAATATGTAATGTCGCTGATGAATGGTGCAAGACTTGGCATCGTTGCACAGTCGGTTGGTATCAGTGAAGCAGCTTACCGTGAAGCATTGACGTACGCACAAAAAAGAGTACAGTTTGGTAAACCCATTATTAAGTTTCCGGCGATTTATGAAATGCTTGCTGTGATGCATGCAAAGCTGGCAGCTTCCCGCTCATTACTTTATGAAACGGCACGTTTTGTTGACATCTATAAAACCTACAACCATATTTCTGCCGAAAGAGAGTTAACAAAAGAAGAAAAAGAAGAGCAGAAAAAATACCAGAAGCTTGCCGATGTGTTTACACCGCTGGCAAAAGGAATTACTTCCGAATTCTGTAATGAAATTGCTTATGATGCATTGCAGATACACGGTGGTTCAGGGTTTATGAAAGATTACCCCATCGAACGGATTTACCGTGATGCACGCATAACAACCATTTACGAAGGAACTACACAGCTGCAGGTAGTGGCTGCTACTAAAGGAGTTACTACAGGTGCCTATCTTGCACAGATGCAGGAGTATGAAAAAGCTACGATTAAACCCGAAACAGAATCGTACAGATCACAGCTTATCACAATGGGATTTGATTACGAAGAGGCTGAAGCAAGAGTAACGTTTCATAACAATCCTGAGTTTATCGAGTTTCATGCACGCAGGTTAGTTGAAATGGCAGGAAACATTATTATGGGTTACCTGTTGCTGAATGATACACAGCGTGATCATGATTACTGGAAAACGCTGGAAGTATTCCTGCGTTATGCACGTGCAAAAAATCATGCACATGCAGCATTCCTCAGTCATTCCTCAGTGAATGATATGGGGAAATATAAATAGCAGTAGTGAAAATGTTGCTTTATAAAATCTCCTGACTTTGTAGTTGTATGCAAGCGGGATAAACAACGGTGTAAGTTTTATTTCCGTCAGAAGAGAATTTTCTTTGTGCTTCTTTCCGCCTTCCCGTCTTTGTGGCAAAACAACTCAGCAAATCCTCGGCAATTGTTCGCCGGTTAAATAATTCACCACACGTCTTCCGCCAATGCGGCTCTTCATCAATACTTTTCCATGATGTTCATCCACCACTTCACCAATGAGGGCGGCTGAAGCAAACTCAGGTTCTTTTTTCAGCTGGTATAAAAAGCTTTCAGCAATTAATGGATTTACAATTGCAATAAAAATCCCTTCATTGGCTACATATAATGGATCAAGACCCAGCATTTCGCAGGCGCCTTCCACCTGTTCATCAACGGGAATTTGTTTTTGATCGAGCAGGTAACCTAATTGTGTCATTCCCGCCACCTCATTTAAAACAGAAGCAACACCTCCACGTGTAGGATCACGCATGAAATGAATGTTGGCTCCGAATAAATCAAGCAGCTGCTGCGTAATATGATTCAGGTTTCTTGTATCGCTTTCAATGGTTGTTTCAAACTCCAGTCCTTTACGTAAACTCATGATGGCAATACCATGTGCAGCCATTGGTCCGCTGATGATGATCTTGTCACCGGGTTTGATACGGTTATGATGAATATTTGCTTTGGGATGAACCAGACCAATACCACTTGTGTTCACAAAGATCTTATCACCCTTTCCTTTTTCCACCACTTTTGTATCACCTGTAACAATTTGTACACCTGCTTTTAAAGCAGCTTCTTTGATGCTTACTAATATTTCCCAGAATTCAGCAATGGGTAAACCTTCTTCCAGTATAAATGCAAGCGTTAAGTATTTCGCCTGTGCGCCACACATGGCCAAATCATTCACCGTGCCGTTAATTGCCAGTTCACCAATATTTCCACCGGGGAAAAAAACAGGAGAGATAACATAACTGTCGGTACTCATCGCAATCTTTCCGTTCAATTCTAAAATGGCACCGTCATGCTGCTGATCAAGCATGTCATTTTTCAATACATCAAATACTCCGCTTTGCAATAAACGTTGTGTTAACAAACCACCGCTTCCATGACCAAGAGTAATAATATCAAAATCGAATTTGGGTAAAGGACAATCTAATCTCATACTGCTTCTGTTAATTCTTGTGATTCTACTCCCTGGTAATGATAGTAAGCTGCACATGCACCTTCACTGCTTACCATTGGTGCACCCAGTGGATGTTCGGGATTACATTTTTTTCCAAAGTGCGGACATTGAAAAGGTTTCTTCAATCCTTTCATGATTTCACCGCTGATACATTCGTTCGTTCCATCAACTGCTGTTTCACCCAAATTAAATTTAATACGTGCATTGAATCGTTTGTATTCATCATTCAGTTCATATCCGCTGTTGGGAATTTGTCCGATGCCACGCCAGCTTCTGTCGGCAATATCAAACACTTCATGAATGGTGTCCTGCGCAATCAAATTTCCTTCACGCTGCACGGCCCGCACATATTGATTCTCTACTTCATACATTCCTTTTTCCAGCTGATGAACGGCCATTAAAATTCCCTGCAACAAATCAACAGGTTCAAAACCTGTTACAACAATTGGAGTTTGATATTTTTCAGCAACCGGATAATACTCTTCCATACCCATAATGCTGCATACATGACCTGCAGCAAGAAAAGCATCAATTTTATTTTCAGGATCACCAAGTATTGCTTCCATTGCCGGAGGTACCAATACATGCGATGCAAGAATACTGTAGTTGTGTACATTCATTTTAGCAGCATGCACAACACTCAATGCATTTGCCGGAGCAGTTGTTTCAAAACCTACGGCAAAAAACACCACTTCTTTATCTGGATTTTGTTGAGCAAGTGTTACTGCTTCTAATGGTGAATAAAGAATGCGTACATCGGCGCCTTCCGCTTTTGCTTCAAGCAAACTTTTTTTGGTACCGGGTACACGCAGCATATCGCCAAAGGAACAGAGAATAACATTTGGCATTTCACTTAACAGGATGGCTTCATCAATAATGCCAATGGGTGTAACACAAACAGGACAGCCCGGTCCGTGTACCATGGTAATTTCTTTGGGCAGCATTTCGAGAATGCCATTCTTCACCAGGCTATGCGTTTGCCCGCCGCAGATTTCCATGATGGTCCATGGTTTTGTAGTAATGCGGTGCAGTTCTTCTGCAAACTGGTGCACTAACTCAGGATCACGATATTCTGATAAATATTTCATGTGTTCATTTATATTTTATACTATAAATGTGCTTTCATTGGTTTTAAAACCGATTCGTTTGAATGCAGTTTTTCAACTTCGTTCAGTTCTTTATCCGCCAGCTCTTCCAGCTCTCCTATTTGTTTTAGATATTCAAATGTTTTGTGTGCCTCTTCCTCATCTACTTTACTGATGGCAACGCCCACATGAACCAGCACATAGTCATTGATCTCTGCTTCGGGAACCATGCAGAGATTAATTTCTTTCATAATTCCACCAAATGAAACTTTTCCCATACGGAAGGTTGCATCGAGCTGAGCAGTGATAGAAATAATTTTTCCCGGAATTGCTAAACACATAAGTTTCGTTTTTTAATTTAATTCGTTATTGCCTGCAGCAGGTTCCTGTTATTTTTTGCTGACGAAAAATGCACAAAGGCCAGCTGACCAAATGAAATACATTCATCGTTAGGGGATAATTGCTGATGAAAAAACAGTTCATAATTTCCTTTTAACCGGTCTGTAAGTAAATCAACAAGCAATGCATTTTGCATCACACCACCACTGAACGCAATCTTTTTCACACCTGCATTAATAGCAACCTGTTCAACCAGGTTCGCCAGTGATAAATGAACTTTATATGCAATGTTTTCTTTCGGCATCTGTTGTTTTAAATCACTCATTAACTGCCCCGTCATTTTTTGCCAGTCAATTTTATTTCCTGACAGGGAGAATTCATAAGTCTCTGTTCCCGGATGTTTACATTGAAGTGCCAAAGCTTCCAGTTTCATAGCAGCTTCACCTTCATAACTAACGGTATCAGCTATTCCAAGCAAAGAAGCAATTCCATCAAGGAAACGTCCCATGCTTGATGTATAAACAGGTTGCAGATTATTATGCAGTTGATTTCTGAAATGACTCCATTCGGCTGATGTAAATTTTTCTCTAAGGAGATTAACTGCGTCATTATCCGAATCAAAAAGAGAAAGTGCAGATAAACGTGGTTCTCTTGCCATTTTATCTCCCATCAAGATACTGAAATAGTTCAGCTGCGCAAAGTGCTTCACCCGGTTATTAACGTATGTGAAAAACTCGCTGCCCCAGATATTTCCATCCGAACCATAACCGGTGCCATCCCAAACAACTCCCAGTACCGTTTCTTCTGTTTCTAATAAATTATTTTCAGCAAGCACGGCGGCAAAATGTGCCTCATGGTGCTGTACTTCAATAAGAGGGATTGCATTTTCTGCTGCATAATTTTTCCCCATCTCTGTTATTGCATAGCCGGGATGTTTATCAACAATGCAGGCGTCTGCTTCAAAACGGAGTAACCTGCTTACATGATCAAGTGTATGCTTATAGCTAAACTGTGCATCATAACTTCCCTGGTCGCCTAAGTACTGACTGATATAACAACGGTTATTTTGAAAAAGAGCAAAGCTGCTTTTTAATTCTGCACCCATTGCAATGAGTTGTGTACCGTTATCAGAAAATGGGACAGGATAAAAATTTGGCGCCAATCCTCTTGAGCGGCGAAGAATAATTTTTTGCTGATGTACAGGTGTAAACTGCAAAACACTGTCATCCTGCGGTACAACAATTTCACGATCGTAGGTTAAAACAAAATCTGCAATCTCTCCAAGATATTCAAGAGCTTCCTCATCGTTATAAATAATGGGCGAACCACTAAGATTACCGCTTGTTGCAATCAATGGTTTATTAAACTGTTCCGCAATTAAAGCCAGTAATGGTGAATAGGGAAGCATTACTCCAATTTTATGTAACCCCGGAGCAATTATATCAGCACAGATACCAGAAGTTGGTTTTTCTTTTAACCGGCACAATACAATTGGTGATACAATACTTTGCAAAGCTTCTTTTTCTTTTTCATTCAACAGCACATCTTTTTCAACCGATTGAATGGAAGGATATAAAACAGCCAGTGGCTTTGACGGTCTGTGTTTCTTTTCACGCAGGGTATTAATGGCAAAATAATTAGTGGCATCGGCCATAAGCAGGTAACCACCAATTCCTTTTACAGCAACAGTATGACCATTTTGTAAAGCATCTTTCAGCATCACCAGGATACATTCATAATCATTGCAAATATTTTCCCCGTCACTGTTATATAAGTGCATGGGAATGCCGCACTCTTCGCAGGAATTTGTTTGACTGTAATAGCGCCGGTGCAAAGGATTATGATATTCTCCTTTGCATTGCCAGCACTGTTCATACTCTTCCATTGTTGTATTGGGCCGGTCGTATGGCAATGAAGTAATGATGGAATAGCGTGGTCCGCATTTGGTACAGGTAATAAAAGGATATTGATAACGCCGGTTTTTCTGATCAAACAATTCGCTTCTGCATTCATCGCACAAACCAAAATCGGGAGTAATCATTAATGCAGGATGCTGATGCTCTTCGCTTTCTCGTATGCTGAATTCATTGAACAGCTGTAACGGAATTATTTCTGCATCATGATGTGTGATGATGGCATTGGCAGGAGGTTGATCAATCAGCTTTTTATAAAATTGCTTGAGAATGGTTTCTTCAGCCGTAGCGGTAATATGTACACCATTTGTTGAATTCGATACAGTTCCTTTCAGCTTCAGTTCTTCAGCAAGACGATACACATATGGACGAAAGCCCAAACCCTGTACCATTCCGCTGATATGAATATGCCAAGACTGCATTTGTATTATTTTTCAACACTGAATGTTGTTTTGTTTGTTTTTCAATAAGCAGATTAAGCCAGGGCCGTTTGTTCGACTTTTTGTTTCAGCCAGTTGTACCAAACAGATAATCCATCTCCTTTATAAGCACTCACTTCAATAAATACAAGAGAAGGATTTATTTTTTTTGCATTCTCTTTAAATGCTTCCACACTAAATGGAACATAAGGTAGCAGATCGGTTTTGTTGATGATGCAAACATGTGAGCTGTGAAACATGTCAGGATACTTCAGTGGTTTATCGTCACCTTCTGTAACAGAAGCAATCACCACTCTTGCTGTTTCGCCCAAATCAAACATCGCCGGACAAACAAGGTTACCAACGTTCTCAATAAACATCACTGCATTTTCTTTTGGCTTCATATGCTGCAGGGCATGCAGGATCATGTGTGCATCGAGATGACAACCTTTCCCTGTGTTGATCTGCACAACAGGGGTTCCTGTTGCATGAATCCGGTCGGCATCATTACTTGTTTGCTGATCGCCTTCAATTACATAACAGCTCAGTTCATTTTTCAGATCTGATAATGTTTTTTCCAGCAGGGTTGTTTTACCCGAGCCGGGAGAGCTGACAAGGTTGAGAGCGAGAATATTCTTTGCTTCAAAGTAACCACGGTTGCGTTGTGCCAGCAGGTTGTTTTGATGCAATACATCCTGTTCCACATCCACCACTTTTTTGTGATGAGTATGATCATGAGGATGATTATGATCGTGTTGATGTCCATGATCACTCACATCATGCATAGTAACATTTCCATTTGAATCACAACCGCAGGTAGCACACATGTTTTAAATAATTTAAGTTATGCATTATAAATATGGGGTCAGGTCACTATAAGCGACTTTACCCTTAATTCTTTTCCTTTTTGTACGGAGATGAAATGTTTGCCGCAAACCGGGCAGGGATCGTACAACTGATGAACAGGGAATGCGGCATCACATTCCATACACAAACCTTCGCCGGGTATCTTATTAATTACCCTTTCCGCATTGTTCAGTACCGTATCTTTTACTGCCTGCTGCCAGGCAAAATCAAAAGCCTGTTCTTCAATGCCACTCAGTTCGCCAATATCCAGTTCAATTTCATCTACTGAAACAGCATTTGCTTTTTTAGCCTGCTGTTCAGCAATATCGATGATGCTCATCACAATGGAGAGCTCATGCATTATTGCTGTTTTTGTTTTTTAGCATCGTGTACTTCCTTTCTTCTTCCCAGGAAAAAAATTACAACAGCCATAACAAGAAACAGTACTACCAAATGACTTGGTTCTGTAAAATAGTGTTTGATGGTAAAACCTTCTGTTTCACCATGACCCGGATGTGCGTTGCTGATGAATGGAAGCAATGAAGCAAGAAAGAACATAAATTTTTTCATCGGAAGACTTTTTAATTTTTAATATGACTGAAATCAATCGACTTATTTACACCTGAATCATTGGATGAAATGATGATTTAAGCGAGATCAATTTTAGACGAACCTTGAAAAAGAGGCAATGACCACTGTCACCCTGTGTGCTAACGAGTGTCATTACAAGAGGAAAATGAGAATTTAATCTTTAGGAATCTTTCCATCTTCAAACTCTACTTATGCCAACGATTGCCGAAAAACAAATGCCTACCTATTACGATGAGGTAGTGCGAAAAGGGTATTCCCGAAGAGATTTTGCAAAATTCTGCGCCATGATGAGTGCCTACATGGGCTTAAGCCAGGCAGGTCTCGGACAGGTTACCGAAGCGCTGAAAACCAAACCCCGTCTCCCTGTTGTATGGTTGCATTTCCAGGAATGCACCTGTTGCAGCGAAAGTTTTATCCGCTCTTCTCACCCAATGGTGGCAGATATCTTGCTGGATAAAATTTCACTCGATTATACAGAAACATTAATGGCGGCATCCGGCATTCAGGCGGAAGAAGCATTAAAAAATACAATGACCAAATACAAGGGTCAGTATATATTATGTGTTGAAGGAAGTGTTCCTGTGGCAGCCGATGGTGTGTATTGTATGATTGGCGGAAAAACTTCTATGCAGATTCTGGAAGAAGCTGCCGAAGGCGCTGCTGCAATTATTGCATGGGGCAGTTGTGCAAGCAATGGTTGTGTGCAGTCAGCAAAACCAAATCCAACATCAGCAACTCCTATTCATAAACTGGTAAAAGGAAAACCAATTATTAAAGTACCCGGCTGCCCTCCTATTGGTGAAGTAATGGCAGGAGTAATTGTTCATTACTTAACGTTTGGAACAATTCCTGAATTAGACAGAATGGGAAGACCAAAAGCATTTTACAGCAAACGAGTTCATGATTCATGCTACCGCCGCCCGTATTATGATGCCGGTTTGTTTGTTGAAACATTTGATGACGAAAATTCTAAAAAAGGATATTGCTTATATAAAGTAGGTTGTAAAGGACCTTCCACTTACAATGCCTGCGGTGTTGTAAAATGGAATGGAGGAACAAGTTTTCCAATTCAATCAGGTCACCCCTGTATTGGTTGCAGCGAAGAAAATTTCTGGGATAATGGAAGAATGTATGATCGTGGTTCTTCGTTCCCCGGATTTGGTATTGAAGCAAATGCAGATACATTAGGCAAAGTTGCTCTGGGAGTAACTGCTGCTGCTATTGTTGGACATGCTATTGCAACCAATGTGAGTAAGTATAAACTCATTCACAAGCTTGAAGAAGAAGGAAAAGAAAGCGAACATGAATTAAAATCATAATTATCCCAACTTATAATTATTTATATGAGCAAAAGAATTGTTGTTGACCCAATTACAAGAATTGAAGGTCACTTACGTGTTGAAGTAGATATTGAAAACGGAAAGATAACTGATGCATACAGCAGCGGTACCATGGTTCGCCTGCTGGAAGAAATACTGAAAGGCCGTGATCCAAGAGATGCATGGGCTTTTGTTGGCCGTGTTTGCGGCGTATGTACTTCCACTCACTCTTTGACTTCTGTACGTACAGTTGAAGATGCATTGAATATTACTGTTCCGCCAAATGCAGAACTGGTGCGTAACATTATGCATTGTGTATTATATATGCACGATCATGTTGTTCACTTCTATCATCTTCATGCAATGGATTGGGTGGATGTGGTGAATGCATTGAAAGCAGATCCAAAGAAAACATCAGAACTCGCACAGAGTATTTCTCACTGGCCAAAAAGTTCACCCGGTTATTTCAGTGATATTCAAACAAGAATTAAAAAGTTTGTTGAAAGTGGGCAGCTTGGAATTTTTGCCAATGGGTATTGGGGGCACCCTGCTTATAAACTTCCTGCTGAAGTAAACCTCATTGGTCTTGCTCACTATCTCGAAGCATTGGAATGGCAGAAAGAAATTGTAAAAGTGCAGGCCATCTTTGGCGGTAAAAATCCACACCCGAATTATTTAGTTGGCGGTATGGCATGCGCTATTGGTTTGGATGATGTGAGTGGTATTAATGCTGAACGTTTAGCTTATGTACAGCAACTCATTCAACAGGGGAAAGAATTTATTGAGCAAGTGTATATTCCCGATCTGATGGCTGTTGCTTCTTTCTATAAAGACTGGGGAGCAATTGGTGGTGGTCTTGGTAACTATATGGTATATGGTGATCTACCTACAAACGGCATCAGGGATACAGCAAGTTATAAATTTCCTGCAGGAGCAATCCTGAATAAAGACATCAGCAAAGTGTATGATGTTGATTTGAAAAAAGATGATGAAGTACAGGAATTCATTACGCACTCCTGGTACGATTACAAAGAAGGAAAGAATAAAGGATTGCATCCATGGAAAGGTGAAAGTAAAATCAACTACACAGGACCAAAGCCTCCGTTTGAACATTTAGATACATCCAAAGAATACAGTTATCTCAAAACACCAAGATGGAAAGGCAATGCAATGGAAGTTGGTCCGCTTGCAAGAGTACTCGTTGGTTATGCAAGAGGAAAAGAAGAATACAAAGCAGTTGTTGATAAAACTCTGAAAGATCTCGATGTTCCGATTACTGCATTATTCTCCACCTTGGGCAGAACAGCTGCTCGTGGACTGGAGGCTGTATTGGCAGCAGGATGGGTACAGGAATTTTATGATCAGTTAATCACCAACATCAAGAATGGTGATACACGCATGGCAGAGATGACAAATTTTGATCCGAAGACATGGCCAAAATCAGCAATGGGTGTTGGACATTCAGAAGCTCCACGTGGTGCGCTTGCACACTGGATTAATATTGAAAATGAAAAAATTGCCAATTATCAGTTAGTGGTTCCTACAACATGGAATGCATCGCCAAGAGATCACAAAGGACAGATGTCGGCTTATGAAGCTGCATTGATTGATACACCGGTTGCAATAGAAAATCAACCGCTGGAAATTATCAGAACCATTCACAGCTTTGATCCCTGCATGGCCTGCAGTGTGCACCTGTATGATGAGGAAGGAAAAACCATCAGCAGGGTAAGTGTTTTAGGCGATTAACTTATAAACCAATTTTATGGCCAACAAATTATTATATATCAGGAGACTTCGAAGAGTATATGTATGGGAATTGCCGGTAAGAGTTTATCACTGGATTAATGCACTGGTATTACTTGCCTTAATTGTTACCGGTTTTTATATCGCTGATCCGCTTGCATTGTTGAGCAAACAGGAGGCGAACTCAAAATACACAATGGGGTGGTTCCGCTATATTCATTTTGCAGCAGCTTATCTATTTTTCTTCAATTTTATTTTCAGGTTATACTGGGGTTTTGTTGGAAACAAATATGCCAACTGGAAACAGTTTATACCCACTTCAAAAAGGTTCTTTAAAGAAATGTGGACTGTTTTTAAAATCGACATTTTAATGTTGCGTAAAAACGGGAAACAACAGGAACATTTAAGTGTGGGACATAATGCAATGGCAGGATTTATTTACTTCTTAACTTTTATTGCATTTTTGGTACAATGCTTAACTGGTTTTGGTTTGTATGCATCAATGGCAAGCTGGTGGTTTCCACAAATGTTTGCATGGGTACCTGCAATGCTGGGCGGGGATATACTTACCCGTCAGTTGCATCATGCAGCCATGTGGTTTTTTATCCTGTTTGTAGTCATTCACGTTTATCTTGTTTTTTATCATGATTACATTGAAGGCCGTGGTGAAATAAGCAGCATGGGCGGCGGATGGAAATTTATTGAAGAAGAAGTGTTTGAAGAAGATAAACATCAAACACCTAACCCTGAGAAAGCAGAAATAAAAACGAAAGCATGAGTCAACCGAAGTCAATACTTATTCTTGGAATTG
This sequence comes from Lacibacter sp., assembly GCA_040081135.1. Taxonomy (GTDB): domain Bacteria; phylum Bacteroidota; class Bacteroidia; order Chitinophagales; family Chitinophagaceae; genus Lacibacter. Next base: position 13,385 of record JBEBHT010000034.1, read on the forward strand.
GAAATTATTTAATGGGCGATGAAGGCATTGGTGTGCATCTTGCTGAACAGTTAACAAAGGAAGAATTACCTCCGAATGTTTCTGTGCTTGATGGCGGTACCGGAGGATTTCATTTACTGGAGTATTTTGAAAAACATGACATTGTTATTCTGGCTGATGCAACACTTGATGGAAATATTCCCGGCACCATCCGTTTAATTAAACCAAAGTTTGCAAAAGATTTTCCTCAGGCAATGAGTACACATGATATTGGTTTAAAAGACATGGTGAGTGCTTTGCAGTTACTAGGTACTATGCCCGAAATACATTTGTTTGTTGTAAGCATTGAAAGCATACAGCAACAGGGAATAGAATTAACAGATGATGTAAAGAAGATACTTCCTCAACTGAAAAACCAAATAAGAGAACTGGTTGAAAGACTCAACGAAAGGCAACTGGTTGTAATGGAAGTATAGTACGCTACCCCTTGTAATGCAAAAAGGAAGCGTCCGGGTTGTAGTGGACGCTTCTTTGTTTTTATCAGGTACCCCGCAAAAAATTAAACTGTTTTAATAACTGCAGGAGTGTTTTTCTTCGCACCGAAATAATTCCACGCCCACATCATTGTAAAGCTGGGAACAAAATCAAGGCCGGGTAATAGTTCTTCAATGAAGTTGAAGGCGGAGCCAAAAGCACCTTTCCAGCCACCAAAGGTTCTATAAAAGATAAAGGCCGAGATGGGAGCCCAAACGATATCTCCAAACTCACCCAGGAACGGAACGGCATAAGTGGCATAGCCAAGTGCATCCATTAACAGGCAAAACAGAAGAGAGGTTTGTTGTTTGTTCATTTTTCGTTGTTGTTTTAAACAGATAAAGAGATTGCAAAAGCAATACCAACGTTGCATGCAGGACAAAATGCCACCTGTTAAAATTTCAGACAAGCAGATCAGATTTCTTTTTTCATACACACGCTGTTGTCGATACCTGCATATTGTCCGTAGTTGGGAATGATATTATAACCTGATTTTTGATAAAGCCTGATCGCTTCTGGCTGCTTTTTCCCCGTTTCAAGTATACAGGAAGTATGCTGCAGTTCTTTCGCCCATTCTTCAAGTGCCGTTAAGATTTGTCCTGCAATTTCCTTTACTCCTGTGTTGCTGCTGCACAAACATCTGCTTGATCTCTGCCACTCCCTGTTCATATTCTTTAAATGCCCCACAGCCAACCGGCTGATTATTTTCATAAGCAACAATAACATGATGAATATGATCGAGTTTGTTGAATTGTGAGAAGAAGGATTGCTGTTCACCATAACGGGCCTGCAGATCAGCATCGAGTGAAACAACCAGCGAACGGAAATCGCTGTTGTCAGAATTTGTTTTGATCAGCCTTATGCATGGACCAAACGCCAGTGATAATTTAAATGTACCGGAATATATTTAATAAAAAATCCCCTCCAACAGAGAGGGGATTTTTAAACAAAGCTTTATTAATTCGATGATGGTCGTTTGTAGCGTATTGGCGCTGCCGGTTCTTTTTTCAATTCGAATCCTTCTGTCTTAAGAAGTTTCAATGCTTCCTGCACCGCCCGTTCAAGTTGTGGATCTCTCCCTTCAATGAGTGCTTTCGGATCATAGAATACTTCAATATCCGGAGCAATACCTTCTCCTTCTACTGCCCATTTACCATCGGTATCAAAGAAGCCGCCACGTGGTGCCACCATTCTTCCGCCATCAATAAATGGAGGCGTATCCCATGTGCCAACTAAGCCACCCCAGGTACGTGTGCCCACTAAAGGACCGAGCTTACTTTTTCTGAACATATAAGGCAACAGATCTCCACCTGAACCTGCATTCTCATTTATGATCATCACCTTTGGACCAAAGATCCCCGCCATTGGTGTGGTAGATACTTTATGTCCTTCTACCCGGTTGTTGAAATAACCCTGCAGTTTTCTTCCCATCACATCGATCATATAATCGGCTGCAGATCCGCCGCCGTTATTTCTTTCATCAATCACTGCTCCCTGTTTATCCTGTTGTGCAAAATAATAACGGTTGAAAGAAGTGTAACCGGGATTGCCTGTGTTAGGAACATACACATAGGCAAGCTTACCACCTGATAGTTCATTTACTTTTCTCCTGTTAGCTTCTACCCATGCTCTTAACCGTAAACCGGCTTCACTTGCAACGGGCACAACAGTAATTAATCTTGCACCTTCTGTTGATGGTTTATTGTTGACACGAATTTTAATTTGTCGGTTAGCAGTGCCTTCAAACAAACTATACAAATTCATATCTGCAGTTAATGGTCGCCCATCTACTTCAACTAAATACCCTCCTTCTTTTACGTTCATACCGGGACCACTTAATGGTGAACGCAATTCAGGATTCCAGTTTTCACCGGTAAATATTTTTGTGATCTTGAAGAAACCTTTGTCGATTGTATAGTTCGCACCCAGCAATCCAACAGGAATTGTTGGCACTTGTGGAAAATCACCACCGGATGTGTATGAATGTCCCACAGCAATTTCACCACCAAGAATATCAATGATATAATTCAGATCAGAACGATGCTTCACATGTTTTAACCATGGTTGATACCAATCATACACTTTGTTCCATGGCGCACCATGTGTATTATCAACATAGAGAAAATCACGTTGGTAACGCCAGCCTTCTTTGAAGATCTGTTCTGCTTCTTTTGCAGGATCAACATACACCCTCATTACATCGGTTTGTAATCTTCCATCGCCCGGTCTTGGCTGGCCTGCAACGGTATTTACAATAAACCATGATGGCCCACTGCTGTATAACAAATTTTTTCTGTCGAAGCTGGAGGATGCAAATGAAATACCTCTAATGAATTCAATTGCTTTTCTGTCTTTGATACTGTAACGATGTAACACAAGACCGTTTTCATTGGGGATGGCTTCTGCAATGAACACGTGTCCATCTGGGCCTGCTACCAGGTCTTGATAATCACGCACCGGAATGTTTACAGAAATAATGCGTTGATCAATACCATCAAAATCAATCTTTACTCTTACGCCGGTTGGTTTTGTTACAACAGGTTTTACAGTGTCGCCTGTGTTCTTTGTTGTAAGCACAGGTTTTTCTTCACCGGGTTTTGTGGGTTCTTCATCACTTTTTGGTTCGAAAGGATTTGCTGTTTCTTTTGAAAGAACAGCCATGTACAATGCACGTGTAACCGGGTAATTGTAACTGCTCATATCTAACCAACCTGTGCTTAATGCATAATCGGTACTTGCTAAAAAGTATAAATATTTCCCACTCTCATCCCACTGCGGACTGATAGCATCTGATAATCCATCAGTGATGGCAGTACTTTTATTTTCATCAACATTATATACCATAACAGCTTTGAACTGGTTCTCCATGATCTGTACATAAGCGATCCATTTACTATCGGGACTCCATACAGGATGCAATGTTCTGTTAGGATGTGCCAGCCGGTCAGTAGCTACTAATGTTGCTTTACCATTGGCAAGATCGAGGTTCCAGAGATTGTAATCGGTATCGGTAAACGCAATGTACTTTCCATCGGGCGACCATGATGGATAGTAATAGAATTTTTTATTGGGGATGGTATAGGTTTTGGGAGTTCCCATTCCATCCTGGCTGGCCACCATTAATTGATATTCACCACTTGCATCAGAGAACCAGGCGATCTTTTGTCCATCAGCTGACCATGCAGGATAACGGTCTGCTACAGATGTAGTACGTGATATATTTCTCCAATCACCATTTTCTTTTGGCACCGAGAAGATTTCACCACGATGTTCGAACAAAGCTCTTTTACCTGTAGGCGAAAGACTTGCATTGGTAAGTTGTGCTCCTGAAATATTATTCCATCTTGCACGGCCCCAGTTCAAATCACCATTTGCATTGATGGTTAGTGGTTTTGTTTTACCTGTTGCAATATCAAGACTGTGCAAACGGGCACCTTGCTCGTAAACAAGTACACCGTTGCTGGCTGATAAATTCTTTACATCATAATCTTTATGAAAAGTGAGTTGCTTCTGCACTTTTGTTTTTGGATTGTACGACCATACATTGTTTGCATAATCCTGTTCCGATAAAAAATATAAAATGCCGTTATCCCAAACAGGCGATGTGTGTCGTTCTTTATCGCCCTGGATGGTTTTTGTTGTTTCATGTGTTTTCATATTGAAGATCCAGATGGGTTGTGCCTGTCCGCCTCGATAGTTTCTCCATTCAGGATCCCAGAACCGGTGAGGTTGATAAGCCATCATGTTGCCATCATCGCTCATACTGCCAGCAAAACCAAACGGTAGGATCATTGGTTCAGGAGTGCTTCCCGTTGTTGCAACTGTATAAAATTTTGTGTTGGCAGTTGGATAACCCATCCTGTCGGAAGTGAAAATGATCTTGTTACCATCAGCTGTCCAGCCCTGAACAAGGTCGGCCGATGGATGCCAGGTAAGACGTTTTGGTGCGCCACCATCAATGGATACCAGATACACATCGGTGTTACCATCGTATTGACCGGTAAAGGCTACCCATTTTCCATCGGCACTGATGCGAGGACTATTTTCTGCACCAACAGCGGTGGTTAACCGTCGTGCATCACCACCTTCACGGGCCACTACCCAGAGATCATCGCCATGTACAAATACAATATGTTGTTTGCTTACGGATGGCTGACGTAACAGTAATGTGCCTTGTGCTGTTGCTGAAAGAGAAATGATTGTGCTGCACAAAAATAACAGTACACGAAAGTGCGTTTGAATTTTTCTCATACGAAGTTTTTTGGATAGAAAAGATAAGTAAAACCTCCGTGGTTTTGGCGAATAGCAAACGTTTTATGAAACAGCTTTATGAAAACCGGCAGGGTTACATTTCTTTTTTCATACACACACTGTTGTCAATACCCGCATATTGCCCGTAGTTGGGAATGATGTTATAACCTGATTTTTGATAGAGCCTGATCGCTTCCGGTTGCTTCTTCCCTGTTTCCAGTACGCAGGAACTATGCTGCAGTTCTTTTGCCCATTGTTCCAATTCAGTTAAAATCAATCCGGCAATTCCTTTACCCCGGTGCTGCGGCTGCACAAACATGCGTTTAATTTCAACCGTACCTGGTTCGTAATTTTTAAATGCACCGCATCCAACTGCTTCCTCTTTTTCATAAGCTACAACCACATGCTGAATATGTGTTGTTTTGTTGAACTGTGCATAGAAAGCATGGTCATCACCATCACGGATCGCAAGATCCCTGTCAAGTAGTACAACAAGTTTTGTGAAATCAGGATTGTCTGAATTGGTTCTGGTGAGGTTGATCATGTATAATGTTTCTGAAATAGTAAGATAAGAAAATCAAAAACAACAAGCAATTCGAAAACTGAAAACAATCAAATGATGCTAAAATTGTATCAGTAGTCAAAATTGGCTGAAACAGCCTGTTAGTAGAAGTTTTCATGATACAATTTTATCATTTTCTATTCAAATTGCTTAAAAAGTATCATATGGATAGAAAAGGAATTAATTTACATGTTACAAACGAAAGCGAAAGAAGTGCATATGAAAAAGAAGTTATTTTTTATCATTAGTGTGATCTTGATATTGACTGGATGTTCAAAAAAACCGGACCCGACTCCAACGCCAACTCCCCCACCTGTTATACCTCCGGTAACGGATACATTTACCAAGCTTACTGCAAAGAAGTATATGGTGGATTCAAATGCTACTAAAGAAACCATTGCCTTGTTCTATAATTTAAAAACATTGGCAAAAACAGGTTTTGCGGTCGGTCAACAGGATGCGTTTTCTGGTTTTTATAATAATGCAGGGGGAATGTCTGATATTAAAAAGACAACAGGAAATGATCCAGCTTTATTAGGATCAGACTTTATGTTTATAACTGATAAAAGCAACGATGGCCAGGCAAGTAACTGGTTTTATCAGCAGGAAGTAAGCATCATTAGCAATGTGAAGAAAGCATACGG